>JAEXNZ010000131.1 GCA_023439425.1 Pseudomonadota bacterium | reverse complement strand
CGGCCAGCTGGTTGCCGAACACGCCGGTGGGGACGAACAGCGCGGCCTCTTTGCCCAGCATGTCAGCGGCGAGCTGTTCAAGTTGGATGACCGTGGGGTCGTCGCCGTAGACGTCGTCGCCTACTTGGGCCGAAGCCATGGCCTCGCGCATTGCCGGCGTGGGTTGGGTGACGGTGTCGCTGCGAAGGTCGATCCACTGCATGTTCGGGTGTCTGGTTGGGTGAGTGCCGTGGAAGTATCGTTCATCCAGACCGGTGGTGGCGGGTGAATCCTGGTGTGGGACGTAGAGCGGGGCTTGCCCCGCTGCCGTTTGCTCAGCGAAGAGCAGCCGGGCAAGCCCGGCTCTACGGGGAATCGCGCGAAGAGCAGCCGGGCAAGCCCGGCTCTACGGGTGCGTCGATGGTTCAGATAGGGTTAGAAGGTGTACCGCACGCCCAGTACCATGCTGCGGCCGCGCAGGGGCGACTGGTCCTTGACGAACGAGGTGTGCACGTACGCCTCTCTGTTCAGCAGGTTGGTCGCGCGGACGTAGAACTCGGCGGCCTGCCGTTCGGTAAGCTCCAGACGGTACGCGAAGGTGGCGTTGAGCATGTCGTAGCCCTTGGTTCGCGTCTCATACGAGGCAATCCGGTTCTGCGCGTAGGTGTGGTAGTACTCGGCGTCAAGCGAGTACGGACCGCTGGACCAGGCATGGCGTACGCCGAGACGCCCCGGAGGAATGCGCGGCAGGTTGTCGTCCTCGCTCTTGAGGTCGGCGCGCACATAGTCGCCGAAAAGTGTGGTGCGGTGGCCGGCACCGTACTGCAGGCTGATCTGGCCATCGACGCCCTTCAGCGTCGCGTCGGCGGCGGTGTACAGCAGGTAGTTGTGCGGTACGCCGGTTTCGTTCTCGGTCTCGATCAGGCGCGCGAACACGTAATCCTTGATGTCCTGATGGAACACGCCCACCTCGTACTCCAGCAGCCCGCCGACCTTGCGGAAGGTCAGATCGACCGATCGGGTCGTTTCCAGTACGTCGGTACGGCTGTCGGGGAAGGTGTCGGACACGCTGCCGGAGCGGACCAGGCCCACTTCGTAGCTGTTGGAGGCCAGGTTGTTGCCGTAGGCGTAGAGCTCGCGGACGCTGGGGGCGCGTTCGGTGCGGGCAACGTTCAACGAAGCGGAGTAGCCGTCACGGATGTTCCAGGTAGCACCCAGCGATGCGGAGAACGGATTCTGGCGGGTGGTCGGGTTCCTTGTCTGGAAGATCTCCACGTCCGACTCCCTGATGACGTTCTTCCAGTCCGGGCCGTACCAACTGGCGAACAGCTCTTCGTAGAAGGGCGTGAAGTTGACCCGGAACTCGGGCACGGGGACGCGGATCTCGCGCCAGTCCTTGCGCAGACCGATATCCAGGTCGATGGGACCGAACGAGCGTGATTCGCTGAGGAAGACAGCCTTGTTGCGGGTCTTCTGGTAGTTCGGTGGCACGAAGCCATACCCGTTCTCCGGGAACGCCGCGTGCAGGTTGTTGACGTTGAGGCCGCCGAAGGTGCCCTCGGTGTACTGGACCCCGAACGTGCCGGTGAAGCCAAACAGGGGCTTGTGGGTCAGTTCGATGCGGCCGTCGTCCACCTCGTTGGTGTAGCGATTGAACAGCGCCGGACCATCGATCTCGTCGTGCTGGTAATCGGTATGCGACAGGCGCAGCCGCACATGCGAGAAGCCCGGTAGCGGATCGTCATAATCGGCGCGGACGTCGGTGCGTTCGCTGCGCACCTTGATGTAGGCGGTGTGGTCGTCGGACGACCCGAACGGATCCTCATAGGAGCCGTGCGCCTCGCAATGCAGGTCGATGCCGTGGGTGTGGCAGACGCCGTTCTTGTGTGAGTGCCCCGGCAGGCCGTACTTGCTGTCCTGGCGGGTGAAGGCTGCGCCAATGTAGCCGCGTTCCGTGATCCAGGATGCACCTGCCGAGGCGGTGGTGCCTTCGGAGAAGGAGTCCTGCAGGGTCCCGCCGGGAATGTCGTAGTCATCGGCATTGTGGCGGGCGACTTCTGCATGCAGGCCGACCTGCCCTACCCCGGCGGTGATGCGGCCGACGCCGGTCTTTTCCTGATCGCCTGAGCCAAGACGTACTTCTGCGGCGCCTGTGACGCCGTTTTCAGGCAGCCGGGTGGGAATGCGGCCGTCTATCAGGTTGACGGCACCGTTCATGGCGTTGCCGCCATACAGCACGGCGGCAGGGCCGCGAATTACTTCGATGGCGTCCAGCAGCAGCGGATCGGTGCCGATGGCGTGGTCGGGCGACACCGAGGAGGCGTCGAACACGGGGGCACCGTCGCTCAGGATTTCGATGCGTGGCAGTGTCTGGCCACGGATGACCGGGCGCGACGCGCCGCCGCCGAAGTTGTCCAGATGCACGCCGGGAAGGCCGGCGAGGGTTTCGCCCAGGCCGCCTTGGCGTCGGTGCATCAGGGCGTCGCCGCTGAGGATGTCGGTGGGCAGTGGGGCCAGGACGGTTCTTCTGCCCTTTTCGGCGGTGACGCGCAGTTCGTCGAGTTCGATCGGGGTTCGGGTGGCGGCGTCCTCCGCGAAGGCGCAGGCGGGGGCGAACACAAAGGTGGCGATGGCGGACGACAGGACGCGGTGCTTCATCGGGCTCGTTCGGGGAAGGTGAATGTAATAGCATAACATCACATTCACGTAACCCACGTACAAGGGGGTTGCCCCGGCAGTTGCGTAGAGCGGGGCTTGCCCCGCTGGGTGCAGGGCACTTACGTAGAGCGGGGCTTGCCCCGCTGGGTAGGTACATGCGAAGAGCAGCCGGGCAAGCCCGGCTCTACAGGTGTGAGTTCATGCGAGCAGAATGCATGCGAAACGGCGCTGGGCGTTACAGCTCGCCGCGGACGATGGCGGCACCGGCGGCGAGCGCCTGCAGTTTGCCGCGGGCGACGCTGCGGGCCAACGGGGCCATGCCGCAGTTGGTGCTGGGGTACAGATTCCCGGCGTCGACGAACTTGAGCGCCTTGCGCAAGGTGTTGGCCACCTCTTCAGGCGTCTCAACGGTGTTGGACGCCACATCAATCGCCCCCACCATCACCTTCTTGCCACGTACCAGCTCGATCAGGTCGATCGGCACGTGCGAGTTGTGGCATTCCAGCGAGATGATGTCGATGCTGGACTGCTGCAGTTTCGGGAACGACTCTTCGTACTGACGCCACTCCGAACCCAGGGTCTGCTTCCAGTCGGTGTTGGCCTTGATGCCGTAGCCATAGCAGATGTGAACTGCGGTCTCGCACTTGAGGCCTTCAATGGCACGCTCCAGCGCTGCCACACCCCAGTCATTGACCTCGTCGAAGAACACATTGAACGCCGGTTCGTCGAACTGGATGATGTCCACGCCGGCGGCTTCCAGCTCGCGGGCTTCCTGATTGAGGATCTTCGCGAACTCCCAGGCCAGCTTCTCGCGGCTCTTGTAGTGCGCGTCGTACAGGGTATCGATCATGGTCATCGGACCCGGCAGCGCCCACTTGATCGGCTGCTTCGTCTGCGCGCGCAGGAACTTTGCATCCTCTACGAACACCGGCTTGGGCCGGCTCACCGCGCTCACCACGGTGGGTACGCTGGCGTCATAGCGATTACGGATGCGCACGGTTTCGCGCTTTTCGAAGTCCACGCCGCTCAGGTTCTCGATGAACGTGGTCACGAAATGCTGGCGGGTCTGTTCACCGTCACTGACGATGTCGATGCCGGCGTGCTGCTGTTCCTGCAGCGACAGACGCAGTGCGTCCTGTTTGGCTTCAACCAGGGCAGCGCCTTCCAGCTTCCAGGGCGACCACAGCTTTTCAGGTTCGGCCAGCCACGAGGGCTTGGGCAGGCTTCCGGCGGTCGAGGTGGGCAGCAGTGTGTTCGTCATGTGCGTGGTTCAGGCCTTTGCGGTGGATGCGGACCAGGTGGCGGCCCACTGGTTGAGCGTGTTCTGGTGCGGTTTGATGAAGGTTTCCTCGGTGAACCGGCCCTGCGTGACCGCTAGCTGGCTGCGCTCTTCGCGGTCATAGACAATGCGGGTGGCCGAGTAATCCTCGTGCTTCAGGCTGGGCTGGTAGACCTTCCCCGCCGTGGAATTGGCGTTGTAGATCTCCGGGCGGTAGATCTTCTGGAACGCTTCCATCGTGGCGATGGTGGCGATCAGCTCGGCATTGGAGTAGTCAGCCAGCAGGTCGCCCTGGAAGTAGAACGCCAGCGGAGCCACGCTGCGCGGCGGCATGAAGTAGCGCACCCGCAGACCCATCTTGCCGAAGTAGTCATCGGTGGGCGAGAACTCGCTCTGCTTGTACTCCACGCCCAGAATCGGGTGATGGTTCTCGGTGCGGTGGTAGGTCTTGCTGCTTGAGACGCTGATGCAGATTACCGGCGGCTTGGCAAAGTTGGCCCGGTACGCGTCCGAACCAAGGAAGTGCCGGAACAGCTTGCCGTGCAGGTCGCCGAAGTCGTCCGGCGCCGAGAACGCCGCCTTGCCTTCGTTGTGCTGGGGCAGCAGCACGCTGAAGTCGTAATCGCGCACGTAGGACGAGAAGTTGTTGCCGACGATGCCGTCAGTGCGCGCACCCGTCTGCTTGTCGACGATGGTGGTCTTGAGCATTTCGATCAGCGGGAAGGATTCGCCGTCGCTCCCCTGCTCCACCTGCATCTCCACCGTGATGATGTCCAGCTCGACTGCATAGCGGTCCGCGTTGGGGTTGTCCCAGTGGGCCAGGTCGTTGAAGCGGTTGTCGATCATGCGCAGCGTGTTGCGCAGGTTCTCCTGGCGGCGCTCGCCCCGGGCCAGATTGGCGAAGTTGGTGGTGATGCGGGTGCCGTCGGCCGGACGATAGTTCTCGTCGAAGGCGATGCGCTTGATGCTGAAGGTGAAGTCGTGGCTCATGGTTACCTGCCGTGGGGGTTCGTGTGGTTAGGGGTGGCTCAGGCGGCGGCGACCGCGCTGCTGGCGCTGGGTTCAACGCGGCGCGTCAGCTCCAGCAAGGGCAGCGCCCGTTGCACGGCGAGCCGGGAGCGCTCCAGCAGCGCCTCGTTGTGCAGGCGGCAATCGAGGAAGTCGCTGTCGGTGGCGTACACGCCCAGCGGCAAGGTGCGCGCCTGGAAGAAGCTGAAAAGTGGCCGCAGCTGGTGGTCGATCACCAGCGAATGGCGCTCGCTGCCGCCCGTGGCGGCGAGCAGAATCGGCGTGTCGGTCAGCGCGTCCTGGTCGATGAAGTCGAAGAAGTGCTTGAACAGGCCCGTGTACGAGCCACGATACACCGGGGTAGCGACCACCAGCACATCGGCCTGCTCCACCGCCGCCAGTTCCTGCTCCACCGAGGCCGACAGCTGGCTGCGCCACGTGGCACCGGCCAGCTGGGGCGCGACCTGGCCGAGCTCGACCAGGTGCCGCTCACAGGGAAGGTGCTCCCCGATCAGGTCCATCAGGTGCTGGCAGAGGGCGGCGGCGCGGGAGGTGCGCTGCAGGCCCCCGGAAACGGCGACTACGCGAAGAGGTTGTGTCATCGAATCGATGCTAGCGAGGGCCTCCCATGACGTAAAATGGTATTACTTCACGTATCCATGAGCGGAATTCATCATCATGCTGGAGCGCATCCACCTCAGCATCGTCCAGCAGGTTGAGCAGCAGGGGTCGCTGACGGCGGCCGCCGGCGTGCTGAATCTGACCCAGTCAGCCCTAAGCCACAGCATGAAGAAGCTGGAACAGCAGCTGGGCACCCCTATCTGGTTACGGGAAGGCCGCAGCCTGCGTCTGACCCAGGCCGGACAGTACCTGCTGGCGGTGGCCAACCGGGTACTACCGCAGCTGGATCTGGCTGAGGAGCGGCTGGGCCAGTTTGCCCAGGGCGAGCGCGGTGCGCTGCGCATCGGCATGGAGTGCCACCCCTGTTACCAGTGGCTGCTGAAGATCGTGTCGCCCTATCTGGCGGCGTGGCCGGATGTGGATGTGGACGTGAAGCAGAAGTTCCAGTTCGGCGGCATCGGTGCCCTGTTCGGTTATGAGATCGACCTGCTGGTCACCCCCGACCCGCTGCTGAAGCCGGGCCTGCGCTTCGTGCCGGTGTTCGATTACGAGCAGGTGTTGGTAGTGGCCAGGGACCATCGGCTCGCGAAAGCGGCGTTCGTCGAGCCGCAGCAACTGACCCCGGAAGTGCTGATCAGCTATCCGGTGCCGATCGAGCGGCTGGACATCTACAACCAGTTCCTGCTGCCGGCTGGGGTGAGCCCACGGCGGCACAAGGCGATTGAAACCACCGACATCATGATGCAGATGGTGGCCAGTGGGCGCGGTGTAGCGGCCATGCCGCGCTGGCTGGTGGAAGAGTACGCGGCAAAGATGCCGGTGGTGCCGGTGCGATTGGGGGCAACTGGCATTCCCAAACAGATCTATCTGGGGGCCCGGGAAGCCGACGTTGATGTCGACTATCTTCGCGCGTTCGTCGAACTGGCCCGGCACAGCGACACCAGCGGTGTTCGCTCAAGCGTGCTCGGCTGATGGACGCCTGGTCGATGGAAGTCAGTGCGCGCGGCATTCCAGCGCTGCGCTCTGTGGCCGAGCGGGTGCCGGCCGGAACGCTGATCGCCATTCCCTATCTTCCGAGCGAGGATGACGGGGCGCGGCTGGCAGCCGCCCGCGCGGTGCGTGAGCTCGGCTTCGAGCCGATGCCGCACCTTTCGGCGCGGCGCGTCGAATCGCGCCCGGCACTGGAGCGCTTCATCAGCCGTGTCGTGGCCGAAGCAGGGGTCGAGCAGTGTTTCGTGATTGCCGGTGATCCGTCCACACCGTCAGGTCCCTATGCCGACAGTGGCACGCTGATCGCGACCGGCGTGCTGGAAAGCTCCGGCATCCGCGCGGTGGCGGTGGGCGGGCATCCGGAAAGCCATCCAGTGATGAGCGCTGAACAACGCTGGCAGGTGTTGCAGCACAAGTGTGAGGTCATTGAACAGCGCGGCATGGCGCCGTTGATCGTGACCCAGTTCGCTTTCGACGCCGAAATCGTGCTGGACTGGCTGCAGGAACTGCGCAGCCGGGGAATTTCGCATCCAGTGCGTGTGGGCGTGCCTGGCCCGGCCAGCGTAGCGGTGCTGGCGCGCTACGCCGTGATGTGCGGTGTCGGGGAGTCGGGTTCGATGCTGGCGCGGTACGGCGTGTCCATCGGCAAGCTGCTGGGGACGGCCGGGCCTGGGGTATTGGTGGATCAGCTGAGCCATGGTCTGACCGCTGCGCATGGGTCGATCAGCCTGCATTTCTTCCCGTTTGGCGGAATCGCGCAGTCATTGAAGTGGATCGTAGAGCGGGGCAAGGATCGTAAGCGGCCCTGATGTAGAGCGGGGCTTGCCCCGCTGCTTTTTGCGCGCGGCATGGAACGTCGGTGGTTCAGCGGGGCAAGCCCCGCTCTACGTCAGCGCGGCGGTTTGCAGCGCTGGTAGTCGAACGGAATCTGCAACTGGGTGCCGTCCTCTCCAGGACCGGAAATGACCGCATGCAGCGCATCCCCCTCGCTTCGGTACTCGATCCGGTTTGGAAAATCATGGGCGGAGTTCTCGAACACCACCCATCCCCTGCCCTGGCTGGATATGGTGAACAATGTGGCCGGCACGCCATTGGGCTGCACATGGAAGCCCGCGTCCTTCCCCGATGGCACCAGCCGCATGAACTCGAACGACTCGAGGCTGTCGCCGGACAGGGTGCGCGACAGCCCCAACAGGACACCGCCGGCCTGCGGCAGCCACACCTCCTCGATCTTCCGCTGCTCCGTGCCGCCACACCAATGGCCGGCCAGCCAGTCGAACTCTGCCCCGGCCGCGTTGGCGGTCCCGCTCCCCAGTGCCAGGCCCGCACCCAGCAGGGCTGCCGTCGTCTTGATCATGTTTCCGCTTCCGTGGTCAGGTGAGCGCAGGCTAGCCGGAACCAGCAGGACCCGCTTGTAAAAAAGCGCAGTCTGCGCTCCGATGGCGCATGGACTACGCCGAGTACCCTGCCCCTGCCGACCTGCGCCGCCATGTGCGGTGCCTGTGGCAGCTGCGGGACGACACGCCCAGTGACGAAATCCAGGTGATCTACCCGGATGGCTGTTGCGAGCTGCTGGCCGAACTGGGGGTTCCGCTGCAGATGCATGCCGTGGATGGCGAGGTGCGCTCCGATCAGCCTTTCTGCTTCGCCGCACAGCAGCGCGGGCCGGTACGCCTCCAGGCAGTCGGCCCTGTGCTCTGCATCGGTATCCGCCTTCAACCGGCGGCCAGCGCATTGGTTGCCGGGTCTCGGCTCGCTGGCCTGCGCGACCACGCGCCAGATCTGCACACGCTCGACGACAACTTCACGAAAGTGTTTGCGGCCGCTGCCAGGGCAAGCGCTGAGGCCAATGATGCGGAGCCGCTATGGCAGTTCCTGCGCCCGTTCTGCAATGCCTTCGCACTGGACGAGAAGATCGAAAAGGCCGTAGCTCTGCTGGACGCGGCGGAGGGCGATCTGCGTATCAGCGCACTGGCGAAGGCGCTGGGCGTTTCGTTACGCACCCTGCAGCCGGGATTTCTTGCCTCGGTGGGCATGACACCCAAGGAGTACGCCCGGGTGCGGCGACTGCAGGCATTGCTGCAGTCGCTGGATCAAGAGGAGCCCGACATCGCTGCGGCTGCGGCACACCACGGATACAGCGACCAGGCGCATGCCACGCATGACCTGGTGCGCTGGACCGGCAGCACGCCGGCGGCATTGGTGCGGGCCCTGCGAGGCGATCGCGGCAGCGAGGACGCGCTGCGACTGGCGGCCGCGTTCGTACGCGGCACCAGTGCGGGCCGACCTCACGGGGAGCGACGAATTCCCAGGGCAACGGCCTGGGTGTAGGAAATCCGCAGCAGGTCTCCGCGTTTCACGTTGGGCAGTTTGGCGCGCAGGTCCGGGCGTTCGACCGCGATGAGCTGGGTGTTGCCACTTTCTCCGCGCAGGGCGATGGTGCCGCGCTCTGGATTCACTGCGGCCACTTCCGTCACCAGACTGATGGTGTTGGAGCGCGCTCCGCCGGGGATATCTCCCCGATTGGGCACGGTGCGGGCCTGTGTGGCGGTTGCGCCCAGTGGTGCGCTGCCTGCGGGCTCCAGTTCAAGCGCAACGGCGGCGCGATAGTCGAGTGCGACCTGGTCGCCGACTTTCAGCTGGTTGAAGTTGCGGATGTCCGGGCCGGCGACGATGTCCACGCTGCTGCCGTCGCTGCCGGTGACGGTGACTTCGCGGGTGCTGGTGTTCAGGGCGGTGATCTGGCCTTGCAGGGTGGCACCGGTGGAGGCGGCGGTTACCGGGCCGGGGAGTTCGCGCGGCGGCGGCGGTGGCGGCGGGCCGGCATCAGCCGAAGGCGTTGGACTGCTTTGGCATCCGCCAAGGGCGAGCGCCACGATGAGCGGGGTAAGGGTGAATGCCAGCGCGGATGCTCGCATGGGTTTCTCCAGGTAGGGGCCGAATGGCCGATGCCTGTGTATTGCAGCAGTTGGGTCGCGCCCGTGCCCCGGTAGTAGTACTGGTTCGTACTCCGAAAAGATACCGCATGCAGTGGGCTGCGGGCCGCCTTCGCATGCACTGCATCCTGCGTGCACTGCTGCTGCACGGAACGCAGTCCATGGTTGAGCCCTCTGCCCTAGCCGGAACCGCCATGAGCGACACGTCTCCGCCTGTCCGGACCCCGACAGGGTGCCGCGACCTGCATGTCACCACGATGAAGATGAATGGGGTGGTGCGTACCTTCAAGGTGCCCTCCACGCTCACCCTCCTTGATCTGCTGCGTGAAGACATGGGCCTCACCGGCACCAAGAAGGGCTGCGACCACGGACAATGCGGCGCGTGCACCGTTTTGGTGGACGGGCATCGAATCAACAGCTGCCTGACCTTGGCTGTCATGCAGGACGGCGCGGAGATCACCACAATCGAGGGCCTCGCCCAAGGCGGCGTGCTGCACCCGCTGCAACAGGCCTTCATCCAGTGCGACGCGCTTCAATGCGGCTATTGCACCGCCGGGCAAATCTGTTCGGCGCAGGGCCTGATCAATGAAGGCCGCGCAGGCAGCCGCGACCAGGTGCGCGAGCTGATGAGCGGCAATCTATGCCGCTGCGGCGCATATCCGCAGATCACCGATGCGGTGCTCTCGGTACTGCAGACAGCGTCAGACAGCGGTGAGGGGCAGCCACCGGCCGACTGGGTGCCCGGGACGGTGCCGGCATGATCCCCGCCGCCTATCAACGACCCGGGACTGTCGAACAGGCGCTGCATGCCTTGGCTGCCCAGAGCAATGGCGAGGTAAGGGCCATCGGCGGGGGCACCAACCTGCTTGATCTGATGAAGCTTCAACTGATGGCACCCGCGGGCCTGGTAGACGTCAATCGCCTGCCGCTGGATGTCATCGAGCCCCGTGACGACGGCGGACTGCGGATCGGAGCCACGGCGCGCAACGCGCAGACAGCTTGGCACCCCCTGGTCGAGCAGCAGTATCCGCTGCTGTCGGCAGCCATGCTGGCGGCAGCGTCACCCCAGATCCGCAACATGGCCACCAATGGGGGCAACCTGCTGCAGCGCACGCGGTGCACCTACTTCTATGACCACGCCACGCCCTGCAACAAACGTGCGCCGGGCAGCGGCTGTTCGGCGATCGGTGGGCTCACGAAATACCATGCCATTCTGGGTGCAAGTGAGCACTGCATCGCGACCCATCCTTCGGATATGTGCGTGGCGCTGGCAGCACTGGAGGCCACGGTGCATGTGCGCAGCGTTCGCGGTGAAAGGGTTATTCCTTTCTCGGAGTTCCACAGGCTCCCCGGTGACCGCCCGGACGTGGATACCACCCTTGCCGGGGACGAGCTGATCCTGCGCATCGAACTGCCACCGCAGCAGCGATTTGCCGCCCATAGCGCCTACCTGAAGATCCGCGAGCGACTGTCCTATGCGTTCGCGCTGGTGTCTGTAGCCGCGGCTCTGGACCTGGATGCGGAAGGTGTCATTCGTGATGCGCGCATCGCCGTGGGCGGCGTGGCACATGCGCCCTGGCGACGGGCCTCTGCCGAAGCGATGCTGGTGGGTGCGCTGCCCTCCGGGCAGGCCCTGGGCGATGCCGCAGCGCATCTGGTTGAGGGGGCTGAGTCGCAGGGCCAGAACGCATTCAAGATTCCCCTTGCCCGGCGCGTCATCGTGCGGGCGCTGGAAACCGCGGCCAAGGGCACCGTGGACAACCAAGGCCATGGCCCGTTGCCGGAGCGCGCCGCATGAATCGTTCTGCTCCCCTTTTCCCGCCTGCGGCTCCAGTTGGAACGGGTCACGTGCGTACTGGCACGGCAGTACCGCGCATAGATGCCTACGCCAAGGTCACCGGCCAGGCCCGTTACGCAGCCGAGTGGCCGGCCGAAGATCTGGTCTATGGGGTGGCGGTCAACAGCACCATCGCCAAGGGCCGCATTCTCGGCTTCGATCTGGACGCGGCGCAGGGGGTTCCGGGCGTGCTGTCCATTGTCACCCATCTCAACCGCCCGCCCATGAGATCCAACGGGCTGTTCTACAAGGACATGACGGCACCCGCGGGCAAGCCGTTCCGCCCACTTCATGATGAGAAGGTGATGTACAGCGGGCAGCCGGTCGCCTTGGTGCTGGCAGAAACCTTCGATGCCGCTCGGGAAGCCGCTGCCCTGGTAAAGGTACATTACGCGGTGGACGAGCACGAGACCGATCTGCTCGCCGCGATGCAGCGTGCGCGCCCACCTCGCAAGATGAAGGCTGGCTTCTCCTCTCCTCCGAAGGACAAAGGTGAGCCGACCGCGGCGCTGGAGACGTCCGCCTGCCGCATCAGTTCCGATTTCCACCATGGCGTGGAGCATCACAACCCGATGGAGCTGTTCGCGAGCACCGTGATTCGCGGCGAAGACGGGCACCTCACGATCTACGACAAGACCCAGGGCTCGCAGAACAGTCGCTGGTATGTCTCCCACGTGTTCGGACTGCCCAAGCGCATGGTTACGGTGCGAAACCCGTTCGTGGGTGGGGCCTTTGGCGCAGGGTTGAGACCGCAGTACCAGCTCGCCTTGGCAGTGATGGGTTCATTGGCGCTGCAACGCTCGGTGCGGGTGGTGATGACCCGCCAGCAGATGTTCACCTTCGGGCATCGCGCTGAAACCGCGCAACGCGTCAAGCTGGGGGCGGATGCGGACGGCACCCTGCGCGCCATCTGGCACGAGGCCGTCGGCGAGACGTCGCGCACGGAGGACTACGTCGAGGTGGTCGTGAACTGGAGTGGTCAGCTCTATGCCTGCGACAACGTCCATCTTGGCTACAAGGTGGTGGAGCTCGACCAGTACACCCCCATCGACATGCGCGCACCGGGTGCGGCGCATGGCATGCATGCGCTGGAAGTGGCCATGGACGAACTGGCCCACGCGCTGCAGATGGATCCTCTGGCGCTTCGGCTGAAGAACTACGCCGAGGTCAATCCCGCGGATGGCAAGCCCTTTTCGAGCAAGGCACTGCGGGAATGCTATGCCCGTGGCGCGGAGCGTTTTGGCTGGGCGCAGCGGGCTCCGCAGCCGCGCGCGCGCCGGGAAGGCAGCGAATGGGTCGGCTGGGGCATGGCCACCGGCCAATGGGACGCGATGCAGATGTTTGCCCGGGCACACGCTGTATTTCACGCGGACGGTCGCCTGGTGGTCAGCAGTGCGGCCAGCGACATCGGCACCGGCACCTACACGGTAATGAGCATGATCGCGGCAGAAGCGCTGGGCATACCGTTGGAGCAGGTCTGCTTCCAGCTGGGCGATTCCACCCTGCCGGCGGCACCGATCGAAGGCGGATCTTCGCATGTCAGTACGGTCGGATCGGCGGTGGAAGGTGCATGCCGCAAGCTGTGCCGCCGTTTGCTGGGGCTGGCCAGGCTTTCCGCCGGAACCGACTTCGCAGGGGCCAGGCTGGAGGACGTGGTGTTCGCCGACGGCACGCTCGCCCTGCGCGACGATCCCACCACAGCTGTTCCGCTCGTTGCCCTGCTGCAGGCGGCGGGGCGCGCCGAGGTGGAGGCGAGCCACCTGCTGCTGCCTGACATTCTGGAGCAGCGGAAATACACCCGTGCCACCCATAGTGCGGTGTTCGTGGAAGTCCGCGTGGACGAGGAACTGGGTACAGTGCGGGTGATGCGCGTGGTCAGCGCGGTGGCCGCCGGGCGGATCATCAACCCCACCACTGCACGCAGCCAAATCGTGGGCGGCGTGGTCTGGGGCATCGGCGCTGCGCTGCACGAGCACACTGAGAAAGACCATCGGTTCGGCCGCTTCATGAGCCGCGACTTTGCCCAGTATCACGTCTCGGTGAATGCGGACATCCACGACGTGGACGTGCTGTTTGTCGAAGAGGACGACCGCGTGGTCAGCAGCCTGGGAGCCAAGGGCGTCGGCGAAATCGGACTCGTGGGTGTTTCGGCTGCGATCAGCAACGCCATCTTCCACGCAACCGGAAAACGCATCCGCAGCACACCTGTCACTCCCGACAAGGTCATGCGCTGACCACGCGGGCCGCTGCGGATCGTCCGTGAAATGGCAATCACACCCGGCTCGCCAGACTGTGGGTTCTGGAGTGCCAGGTGGATGAGGTGGGGCCGAGGGTGCGGATGATGAAGTCGTTGATCAGCGTGGACGAGGCGATGGCCGCCATCCAGGCGGAGGTTCGGCCGACCGGTAGCGAGCAGGTTCCGCTGGAAGACGCCGGTGGCCGGGTACTCGCGCAGACCGTGTTCGCTGAAGGCCCGCAGCCGCCCTTCGATCGCATCATGATGGACGGCATCGCGTTGCGCTGGCAGCCAGACCTGCCCCAGGTGCTTCCTGTTGCAGGTGCACAGATGGCCGGCGGAGAACAGATCCGCCTGGACACCATCGGCAACTGCATCGAGGTGGCCACCGGAGCCGTGCTGCCGGAGGGCTGCGACTGCATCATCCCGATCGAACACGTCAAGCGCACGGCGCAGGGTTACGAGGTGCAAGCGTCCGCTGCCCCCACGCCCGGTCAGTTCATCCACCGCCGTGGCAGCGACTGCGCGGCCGGCTCGCGGGTGCTCAACCCCGGCTGCATCATCGGTGCCGCTCAGATGGAACTGCTGGCCGCGAACGGCGTGGCCTCGGTGACAGTGGCGCGACTGCCCTCCGTGGCCACTGTCGCCACTGGCGACGAACTGGTGGACGCGGGGGCTCCGCTGCCTGCAGGCCGCATCCGGCGTTCCAATGATCTGGCGCTGATGGCAGCGCTGCAGGCCGCGGGGCTCGGGCGCGCTTCCCGTCATCACCTGCGTGACGACCCGGACCAGTTGCGGCCGGCATTGGCCAGGCTGCTGGAAAGCCATGACACGCTGGTGCTGTCGGGCGGCGTTTCCATGGGGCAGCGTGACTATCTCCCTGACGTTCTGGCGTCGCTGGGCGTCGAATGCCGTTTCCATGGCATCGCGCAACGCCCCGGCAAGCCAATGTGGTTCGGCGTGGCTCCGGACGGGCAGCTGGTTTTCGCCCTGCCCGGCAACCCGGTGTCCTCGCTGGTCTGTCTGCTCCGGTATGTGCGCCCGGCCTTGTTGTCACGGCTGGGTCTGGTGCCCGACCTGCCCTTGCAGGTCCGGCTTGCCGCCTCGTTGCCGGCATTTACGCTGACCCAGTTCATCCCGGTGACGCTGAAGCCGGATGACCAGGGCGACCCGGTGGCAAACCCGGTAAGCTCCCGCAATTCGGGCGACTTCACGACACTGGCCGAGACCGCCGGCGTCGTTGAACTGGCGGCGGGAATGGCTGCCGAGGCAGGCCAGCCAGTGCGGCTGCATCGGTGGTGACGTGAACACACCCACTCCACTACTTGATCGACGTGGACGCCCGCTGCGTGACCTGCGCATCTCGGTGATGGACCGCTGCAACTTCCGCTGCACCTACTGCATGCCGGCCTCGACCTACGGCGACGACTACGTGTTCCTGGATAACGCGCAGCGGCTGGATTTCAACGAGATCGAGCGGGTCTGCCGGCAGGCCGCGCGGCTGGGGGTGAGCAAGCTGCGCCTCACGGGTGGCGAGCCACTGCTGCGTCCGGGCTTGGCTGACCTGGTACGACGCCTGCGTTCGATCGACGGAATCGATGACATCGCCCTGACCACCAACGGCGTGCTGTTGGACCGTTACGCCACCGCGTTGGCCGAGGCGGGTTTGGACCGGGTAACGGTGAGCGTGGATACGCTGGATCCGGGGCTGTTCCGGCAGCTCAGTGGCGGCCGGGGCGATGTGGAGAAAGTGCTCCGGGGCCTGGAGGTGGCCCGTCACGCGGGCTTCCGTGATGGCGTCAAAGTGAACGCGGTGCTGCAGCGCGACCTGAACGACGCAGGGGCTATGGACCTGGTCCAGCACTTCCGCGGAACGGGCATCGTACTTCGCTTTATCGAGTTCATGGACGTTGGAAACCGCAATGCATGGTCGGCCGATGCCATGGTCAGCTCGCAGGAGCTGCACGCGCGCATCCAGGCGCGCTGGCCCCTGCAGCCGCTGCTGCCGCGCCACCCTGGCGAAGTCGCCACACGCTACCGGTTCGTGGATGGTGCCGGGGAGATCGGACTGATTTCGTCGATCTCCAAGCCGTTCTGTGGCGACTGCACCCGCGCCCGGCTGTCATCGGAAGGCCAGCTTTACACCTGTCTGTTTGCCGAGCGCGGCACCGATCTGCGTGCGCTATTACGGGCCAGCGATGACGACGCGGCGCTGCAGGCGGTACTTGCCGGAGTGTGGAGCGCGCGCACCGACCGATACAGCGAACTGCGTGGAAAGCCCGTGGCTGCCTCTGGCCGTCGAATTGAAATGCACTACATAGGTGGATGATGCAGACCCCTTCTCTCACTCTTTCACATCTGGATGCCGACGCGCGACCGCGGATGGTGGACGTAGGCGGCAAGACCGCGACGCAGCGCATCGCCCACGCCCAGGCTCGTGTGCGCTTCCCGCCTGAAGTTGCCGCGCAGTTGCGCGATGCCGGGTTTGTACTGCCCAAGGGCGCGGTACTGAACATCGCCCACATTGCGGGTGTGATGGGTGCCAAGGCAACCTCCCAGTTGATTCCACTGTGCCACCCGCTTGCCCTGCAGCGCTGCGACATCGCCATCGACATGGACGGCGACTGTGCCGTCATTGATTGCACTGTAGGCTGCCATGGCACCACCGGTGTGGAGATGGAGGCGCTTACCGGGGCCAGCATTGCCGCCCTGACCCTGTACGACATGTGCAAAGCGCTTTCGCATGCCATCGTGATCGAGCAGGTTCGGTTGATCTCCAAGCAGGGCGGAAAATCCGATCTGGAGCTCTCCGCATGAGTGCCCCGCTGCTTGCGCTGCTGCTGAGTGGGGGCAACAGTCGCCGCATGCGTACGGACAAGGCACTGCTGGAGTATGCCGGCCGGCCACAACTGCTGCGTACCTGGGACATGCTGCAGCAGGTCAACGTTGCCAAGGTGGTGGTCAGCATCAACCCGGACCAGAGTGGGGAGGCCGTGCGCGCGGGGCTCCCCACCCTGGTTGACCGGTTCGACAGCGTCGGCCCGGTGGCAGGGCTGCTCAGCGCACAGATGGCCGAGCCGGATGCGTGCTGGCTGGTCGTCGCCTGCGACCTGCCGCTGCTGGACGTCGCCACACTGGATGCGCTGATCAACGCGCGTGCGCCCCACTGCGACGCCACCGCGTTTGACAGCCGCCAGGACGGGCTCCCGGAACCGTTGTGCGCCATCTGGGAGCCTTCCTCGACCGCATTTCTGAAGCAGCGCTACGAGGCCGGGCTGTATTGCCCGCGCACCGCCCTGCTGCAGTTGCGCACCCACCGCCTGCCCTCGCCCGGACAGGCTCTCGACAACGTCAATACGCCTGAGGAGCTGGCTCAGGCACAGCGCCAATTGGAGTTGAACTGATGCCACAACTGGAACTTCGCTACTACGCGCAGCTGCGCGACCAGGCCCGCATCAGCACGGAACGGGTCGAGACCGGTGCCACCTCGCCTGCATCGCTGTATGAGCAGTTGCGCGAACGGCACGGATTCAGTCTGCCGGCTTCGCTGCTGAAGGTGGCGGTCAACGCCCGCTTCTGCGGTTGGGACCAACCCCTGCAGGATGGGGACACGGTTGTGTTCATTCCACCGGTCAACGGCGGATGAGCCGTTCCGTGATGTCCGGCTTCTCGATCAGCGCCACGCCTCTGGACGTCGCCACGCTACGGGGTGCGTTGGCCAAACCAGCACATGGTGGGTTCTGTGCCTTCGAGGGCTGGGTCCGCAACCGCAATGATGGTCGGGAGGTCGAAGGCCTGGAGTATGAGGTTTACGCGGAACTGGCACTGGCGGAAGGCGAAACCATTCTTGCCGAGGCCCGCGAGCGCTTCGGTGCCATCGAAGCGGTGGGCGTGCATCGCAGCGGCACCCTGCAGGTGGGCGAGCTTGCGGTGTGGGTAGGCGTGTCCTCGCCGCCTCGCGATGCGGCGTTACGGGCGTGCCGCTACCTCATCGCTGGCTTCAAGCACCGCCTGGC
>JAEXNZ010000121.1 GCA_023439425.1 Pseudomonadota bacterium | reverse complement strand
GACTACGGGGCTCCGGGTGGGGGGAGCCGGGAGTTTAGGGGGAGTGGCGGGGGGATTTCTTGACCGAGACTCTTGCGCGCCGATACTCCGCCGGCGTCATTCCCCATTCCCGCCGCAACGCGCGGGTCAACGCACTCTGCTCCGAATACCCCGCCTGCTGTGCAATCTCCGCAATCGAAGCGTCGCTTTCCACCAGCTGCGCCCGTGACCAGCGCAACCGGCACCCGCTCAGCCACGCCTGCGGGCTCAGCTCGAACGCCTGCTGAAACAGCGCATGCAGGCGACTGCCACTCACCCCCACCGCTGCAGCAATCCGTGCCACCGGCCAATCCTGGCCCGGTGCCTGCGCGATCCGTGCACACACCGCCTGCAAGCGCGTGGCCGTGCCCGCCGGCGAAAACGCCTGCATCAGCACCGGCAGCTCGCACTCAACCACCGCCTCGTCCACCGCCTCACCCGGCAACAACGCCAGCCGCCGCGCCATCGCCCGCACAGGGGCCGGCAGCGCCAGGGTCGGCAGCGCGTTCAAGCGCTCCAGCGTGTGGTCGTCAAACATGTCCGCCGGGCAATCGACAATCAGGAACCGGTCACTGGCCGTTGCCGTCTGCGCATGACCCGCATGCGGTGCCACGAAAATACCCTGCAGCACATCCAAGCGACTGCCCTGCCCTTCCAGCTCAAACGACAGCTCGCCCTGCAGCGGCACCACCCACTGCGCCACGTCATGCCGGTCAACCGAAGAGGACGACCCATAGCGGCGCAGGTTGAAGGCAGCGGACGACATAACAGAAGTGGCAAAACCCGGGCAGGGCAACCAGTCTGCGCCGCCAGCCGCTCCGCTGCAACGCACCAACCCGTTGCAACGACGACTCGGGATCTCGTAGAGCCGGGCTTGCCCGGCTGCCTTTCGCGCGGGCTATCAACTGTAACCTCCCCCAAAACCCCCAGTGCTATATTCCAAACCGTCCCGTACAGCAAAGGAGTGCCGAAATGACGAAATCCCGCCTCCCCGCCCTGCTAGCCTTGGCCCTGGCCGCCACCCCACTGGCCAGCGCCGACCCCGCCACCACCCCACTCCCGTCCAACTCGCCCAACCGCGTGGCCCCGGCTCCGAACTGCATGGACGCGCGCGGCCTGCGCGAAATGAACCAGGTCAGCGACACCCACATTTCCCTGCGGGCCGCCGACCAGTCCACCTGGAAGGTCACCTTCAAGGAGAACTGCCCCGGCCTGATGGCATCGCCCAACCCGCAGATCCTCGCCGAGGAAAGCTGGGTCTGCGGCACCGGACAGGAACGTGTCGTGGCCGATGGCAAGGACTGCGGCATTGCCTCGGTTGAACAAATGACGCGCAAGGACTTCGCTGAAGAAGCCCGACAAGCCGACCGAGGTGGTATCGCCACCCTGGCCGCGGTCAACGTCAAAGAATCCAAGCGCACCCTGCGTGGCTCCCCCTCGTACTGCTTCGATACCCGCCACGTGCGCAGCTACGGCGACAACATCAAAGGCTTCACCGTGCAGACCAACCCCAGGCGTTCCGGCGGCAACAGGGAGTATGTAGTCGAAGTGGGAGCCAACTGCCGTGCCCTGATGCATTCGCCGGCCATCCAGTTCCGCTCCGGTTTCGGCACCAGCCTGATCTGCGGCAACCCTGGCGACGTGGTGGTGATGACCTCGCAAGTCAACGCCCCCGGTGGCGGCGATGCGACCGGCGAGGATCTTTCTTTCATCAACCGCAGCTCCGGCCTGCCGCGCGCCTCCATGGGCATCGGCGATCGCTGCGATGTGCTCGCGGTGTATCCCGCCGGCTGAGCATTTTCGCTAACAGCAGACACACAAAGGCCCCGGCAATACCGGGGCCTTTGCATTACCGCACCGAAATAATCAGTGCTTCATTGCATGCTTGCGGTCGCGCATCACCGCATGGGTCTCCTGCACCTGCGGCAGCAGGCGGGTGACTTCCTGGCGTGCAGCCGGCGGCAGATCGTTGTCGGTCGCAGCGTCCTTGAAGGCCTTCAACAGACGGTCTTCCGATTCTTCCAGCTCAGCCACATAGCCGTACTGAGTGTCGCCCAGGGTCGCGCGGACCTTGCCGTAGAACTGCTGCATCGAACCGACCACCGTGCCGTGCGCGGCCGGCTTGCCACCGGCGGCGGCCACCGTGCTGCTGAGCGAGGTCACGATGTTCGACTTCACGCTGGCGATGCGGGTGAACAGTGCGGACAGTTCAGCGTCTTTCACCTTGCCGGCAGCTTCGGTGTAGAAGTCCTTGCCGTCGCGGGCGATTTCGATCAGGTCATTAAGGGTGCTGGTGGTTTCAGAATGAGTGCTCACGTATTTCAACTCCTGCGTTTTTGGAATGACCCGTGTCGGGGTGGGGCCACTCTTCCGCAGTTGGAATGAAGTGCGCGTGACCTCGAAATCACGCGCTGTACGCGATGTTTGCACGGTGCAAAGCAGATGTAATTTTCGCGTGTGCAAGTCGGCCATACAGGCACGTACACCTGAAGCATTTACGAATGCAAGGTGTCCGGCCCCGAACGCTTCATCAACCGACAAACCGCCCGTTCAACTCCCTATCCGAGCCCTCAACCGGCACCCTCAACACCCACTCCAACGGAAACACATCCGCACGATCCATCCCCAAGGCCTCAACGAGCGCCGCATAGTCCGCGTCCGCATCAATGAACTCAGCAGCAGGCAAAAACAGATACTCCCCCTCCACCAGCAACGCCGCATGCCCCACCGAAGGTCCCTCGTCGGTATTCACCTGCAGAACACCAACCAACTCCCGGCCACCCGGCGTAACAAAAGAAGCCGCCACAGAAAGCGACAACCGCCCCAACGGCACCGACGACTGCTCCAACGGTGTCACCCAGGTCTCATCTTCGTCCTCCCCCAGCTCCTGATCCCCCGCATCGGAGATGAACTGCCAGATCGGAAACGCCACCAGGTCAGACGGAACCAGCTCGTCAATCGGCTTACGGGGCAACGCAACATCGCTCATCAAGAACATCCGGCATGCAAAGGGGGCACTCATGTTCCACCGCCCGCACTGACACCACAACCCCGCCGTCATCGCCCTCTCTTGACACCGGCAATGGGACGATCACGACAACGCCCCTTGCCGCAGACCCCAATGCAGCAGCTAGAAGCCCGCCACGTCACCGCACACGCGCAGGTGCCGAACCCCGGCCAAGCCCCCACCGCACCGGAACCGCCGGTCGAAGCCCCACCGCCGGAAGAACCCGCCCGCGAAGATCCACCGAGCGAAGCACCGACGGAACGCGACCCGCCGCCGTCCAAGCCGCCGCTGGAAGCCCCAGTGCCACCGAAGGAACGCGCCCAAACACGCTACGTATTCGCCCAGGGCCGCTGGCAGCATCTGGACAGGGAAGCCCTTCCGCTTTACGCCGCAACGGCCTGACAGCCTGGTTATCTTCTTCCCCTTCGAAAGGGGATGACGTCTCCAGGAGCGTCTGGCACCCAGACGCAGGCCCGCAGATGGCAGCAATGACCAGCAGCTTCCGTACGCGCATGGGAGCACCGCGAAATCAAACTTCAGGCTGCAGCAACTCAGCCGGAAGGAGCGCTTTCACTGGAGTCCGCTTCGTATTGCCCGGTGCCGGCTTGTAACGCTCCAGCAGGAACCCTTTCGCAAGAACGGGAGCCACGGGATCACCTTCAACACAGTCGGTACAGACAGCACTGGTTACGTGACCCTCGCTATTGATGCTGACAGAAAATACCTTCTTCCAGGCCCCAGCCTTCTTTGCCACCTCTGGAGGCACGATCAAATCCATGCCAGCAGCCTTTGCCAAGGGCAATGAAGCAGAATGGTCATAGATCCAGAACTGCCGAAGTTCCTGGATGCCGTCTACCGAAATCGACTCGGCGGCAGATGCCTGCGGGGAAAAAACGCTACCAACGGCGATAATCAGTGCAGCCAGCTTCATCTTTCAACTCCCTGTCCAAAGTAGTCGACTGTTGTAAATCCGAAGGGCACCACCGAATGAGCGTATCGGAGCCAGATCGTGGCTGCAATGTCAGAGAATCCCTACAGCAGCATCACAATGCTCTGACCAATCGAAACTCCGGCTCGCTCCCTACCGACACAGATACCGCCCCGGTAGGGTCGCACGACAGTCGACCACCGATAACGCCTCAACACCCGGTGGGGCATGAACATCGAACGCAGAAGCGCCTCCGACAGAGGTCCATGCGTTACAGCACCAACAAACGTTATCGGCAGGCGTCTTACGACCGCCTCCACCGGATCGCGGCATCCTTCGGAGCCGCGGACCCCGCAAACACCCCTTCCCCCACCCGCCCATACCGCCCAGGCGCAACCCCCACCCGCCTCACAAACGCCGCGCTGAACGTCACCGCACTCGCATACCCCACCCGCTCCGCCACCTGCTCCAGCGTCAACGCCTGCGACCGCAACAACTGCTTCGCCAGCGCCATCCGCCACGCCAGCACATATTCCATCGGCGCAACCCCAACTACCTGGGTAAACCGCGCAGAGAACGAAGACCGCGACAACGCGGCCTGTGCCGCCAACGAAGCCACCGTCCACGCCTGCTCAGGCTGCTCATGGATCGCCCGCAGGGCCCCGGCCAGCCGCTCATCGGCCAGCCCATACACCAGCCCCGCGCCATCGGAATACTGCGCCGCACTCCGCAACGCCTCGATCAGCAGCAGCTCCAACAACCGCTCCAGCACGACCTCACGCCCTGGCCGCGCCGAGCGCGACTCATCGCCCACCATCTCCACCAGCGTCGCAAGCCGTTCCACACCGCGTACATGCAACACCTGCGGCAGCAGCGACACCAGCAATGGCGCATCGGGCGATTCAAACTGACAGTGCCCAATCTGCATCAGCACCTCAGCCGGGCCTTCCTGCCGCCCCACGCGGAACCATCCGTCGCCCAACCGAACCGGCAACTCGGGCACGGCGTCTGCGCCCGCCCCGGCACTGCAATTGAACAGCGACCGCAGCGCAGGTACCAGAACGAAATCCCCCGCCTGCAGATGCAGCGGAGGTTGATTGTCGACCGTCAGCCGGCATTCCCCTGCCAGCAGCGCGATGTAGAAGGGCTCGCCCTCACCCCCACGATGCACGCACCACTCCCCCGCCCCCTCCACCCGCTTGGAGAACCGGGCGGTGGGATGCAGCAGGGAGACAACCTGGGCCAACGGATCTGCCATGTCCGGACGATCTACGAAGAATGAGAGATTCTTCAGCATATACCGTCCAACCCCAACCGGTGAACATGGGCCTCCCCCACCCATCAAGGAAACACCGGATGCCCACCGTACTGATCACCGGCACCTCCTCCGGCTTCGGCCTGGATACCGCCAAACTCTTCCTCGACCGTGGCTGGAACGTGGTGGCCACCATGCGCACGCCGCGCGAAGACCTTCTGCTGAACTCCGACCGCCTGACCGTGCTGCCCCTGGACATCACCGATCCAGACAGCATCACCCGCGCCATCGAATCCGCAGGCCCGCTGGATGCTGTGGTCAACAATGCCGGCGTAGGCGCGGCCGTGCCGGTGGAACTCACCACGATGGAAACCGCCCGTGCCCTGCTGGAAACCAACACCCTCGGCACGCTGGCCGTCGCCCAGGCCGTGCTGCCGCAGATGCGCGCCCGGGGTGAGGGCGTGATCGTCAACGTCACCTCCTCGGTCACGCTGAAGCCGCTCCCACTCGTGGGCGTCTACTCCGCCAGCAAGGCCGCAGTGAACGCCCTCACCGAATCGCTGGCAATTGAGGTGGAACCCTTCGGCGTGCGCGTTCGCCTGGTGCTGCCCGGGCGAGCACCCAGCACGCAGTTCGGCTCAAACGCCCTGGTGCGCCCGCAGGCGGAAGACAACAGCGCTTACAGCGAGCTTGCGCAGCGCGTATTCGCAAGCTTCCGCGACAGCAGTGGTCCTATCACCGAAGGGCAGGACGTGGCCGAAGCCGTGTGGCGCGCGGTGACCGACCCGAGCGCCCCAATGCGCATTGCAGCTGGCAAGGATGCAGAAGCGTTGATGCCCAAGGCCGGATGAGCGCAGCGCGGGCAGGCCCCTACCTGCCGCGCTATTAAACTGGGGCCCTACTATCGTTCCTTCCATCGAGAGCAAGGCACCCGATGTCCCCTGACGTTATTCGGATTGCAGCAGCCGTCATCTCCCGCGATGACGGCAAAGTGCTGGTGGTAAGAAAGAAGGGGTCGAACGCCTTCATCCAGCCCGGCGGCAAGATCGAACACGGCGAAGACCCCATCCAGGCCCTCTGCCGAGAGCTGGACGAAGAGCTCGGCCTGAACATCGCCACCACCCTGCCCGTCTTCATCGGCACCTTCAGCGCCCCCGCGGTCAACGAACGCGGCAGCACCGTAACCGCGCAGGTCTACGCCTTCAGCCACATCGGCGAAGTCCACCCCAAAGCAGAACTGGAAGAAATCGCCTGGATCGACCCCCAAAACCCCGGGGATCTGGAGCTCGCTCCACTAACCCGCGACCACATCTTCCGCGCGCCCCAACTGCGCTGACCGTGGTGCGGCCCCAATGCTGCGCGGACCTCGCTCCGTGCGTTGACGTGCCTTGGCACCAAACACACCCACGTCACAAACAATTGACCTCACCCAACCGGCGCTCGGGTTTCAATACCTACAACCCCACCCCCC
>JAEXNZ010000111.1 GCA_023439425.1 Pseudomonadota bacterium | reverse complement strand
GTTTTCGGTCAGGCCGAAGTTCTGCAGCAGCGTGCGCACGATCTCACGCGGGCAGTCGTGGGCGATCTCCAGCCGCACCGCTGGCCGGTAGCCGCGGTCCACCAGTTCATCGCGCAGCGCCAGCGCCAGGTTCTCGACCTCTTCCTCGTCCACCACCAGCTCGGAATTTCGGGTCACGCGGAACTGGTAGGCCCCCTGGACCTCCATGCCCGGAAACAGCTCGTCCACGAAAGTGGACAGCACCGAGGACAGAAACACATAGGTCTGCGCGCCGTTGCCCAGCGAATCCGGCAGCTGGATGATGCGCGGCAGCGAGCGCGGTGCGCGCACGATGGCCAGGTGACCGGCGCGGCCGAACGCGTCGGTACCCTTGAGCACCACCACGATGTTCAGCGATTTGTTGAGGATCTTCGGGAACGGATGCGACGGGTCCAGGCCCAGTGGCGACAGCACCGGCATGATCTCGTTGCGGAAGTACGCCCGCAGCCAGCGCTTCTGGCGGTGGTTCCACGAGTGCCGGCCGAGCACGTCGATACCGGCGTCGTGCAGGGCAGGGCGCAGGGTTTCATTCCAGCAGCGGTACTGCTGGTCCACCAGTTCGGCGGCGCGGTCGTGGATCGCCCCCAGAATCGCCTGCGGGGTCATGCCGTCCGGTGCCGGCGGCAGGCCGAACTCCTGCGCATGACGTACGGCGGCGGCGCGGATCTCGAAGAATTCGTCGAGGTTGGTGCAGGAAATGCACATGAAGCGCAGCCGCTCCAGCACCGGCACCTGCGGGTCCATGGCCTGGGCCAGCACGCGGAAGTTGAAGTCCAGCTGCGACAGTTCGCGGTTGATGTACAGCGACGGCTCGCGCAGCGAATCGGTGTCCGTCGGCAGTGCGATGGGAACAAGGGTGCTCATGCGGAGAAGTCTTCGGCAGTAGGAAGAGCGGCTTCGGTGCGCGCGCGCACGTGGTCGGCATCAAAGTGGCACGAGAACGTGCTGCCCTTGCCGACTTCGCTCTGGATGTCCAAGCGTGCATGGTGCAGGCCCAGAATGTGTTTGACGATGGACAGGCCCAACCCGGTGCCGCCGCTTTCGCGCGAACGGCTGCTGGATACGCGGTAGAAGCGCTCGGTCAGCCGCGGCAGGTGATTGGCCGGAATGCCGTAGCCGGTGTCGCGCACCGACAGCACCACGCCCTGGCCTTCGCGCGCCAACAGCACCTCGATGCGGCCGTCTGCCGGCGTGTAACGCACCGCGTTGGTGACCAGGTTGGAGAACGCGCTGTGCAGTTCCTTGGTCGAGCCCAGCAGGTCCACGCCGGCGGTGTCGGTCACGCTGATCTGATGCCGGCCCTGGCTGTGTGCTTCCGCCTCGCGACGCAGGGTGGCCAGCATCGGGGCCATCGCCACGGTCTCTTCTTCGGTGTGTTCCTGCGACTCCAGCCGCGACAAGGTCAGCAGGTCTTCGACCAGCTGGGCCATGCGCTGGGACTGCTTGCGCATTTCCTCCAGCATCGGCCCGGTGCCCGGGAAATCCTCCGGGTCCATCATGTCCAGGTAGCCGTGCACCACGGTCAGCGGCGTGCGCAGTTCGTGCGACACATTGGCAACGAAGTCGCGGCGCACCTGTTCCAGGCGCAGCAGCTTGCTCACGTCGCGCGCGATCAGCAGCCAGTGGTCGGCGGAGTAGGGGATCAGGCGCAGGTTGAGGCGGATCGCCGGGTCCACCGGCGACGGCACGTCCAGGATCGGCTCGGCGTTGCGCCCGCCGGCCAGCCAGTGCGCCAGCGGCATCGGCTGCAGCCGTTCCACCAGTGCCTCGCCCAGGTCACCCGGATGATGCAGCCCCAGCAGCGACGTCGCCGCTTCATTGAACCACTGCACGCGCTGGCTGTTGCGGTCCACCACCACCACCGCATCGGGCAGTGCGGCGGCGGCCGCGCGGTAACTGCGCAGCATGTCCAGCAGGCGGCGCTTGCGGGTGCGCATTTCGACCTGGTTGCGATACAGCACACGGTCCAGTTCGTTCCACACCCCGGTGCCGCTGGCGGTCTCCCAGCGCTGGCGGGCGGTCAGCCGGCCCAGCACGGCGCGCAGCCGCCAGTAGTGCCACACCAGCGCGCCGATCGACACCAGCGCGATGCACATCCACACATGCCCGGTCGCCAGACCCACCAGCACGGCGGCCAGCAGCAGAACGGCCAGGGTGGCGAGGGTCTTCAGCCAGGCAGAACGGATGTGACGTGGCATTGTGATCAGGTCGCGGTGGAGAACCGGTAACCCGCGCCGCGCACGGTCTGCACCATGTTCTCCGCACCAAACGGTTCCAGCGTCTTGCGCAGACGGCGGATGTGCACGTCGATGGTGCGTTCTTCCACATACACGCTGCCGCCCCACACGTGGTCGAGCAGCTGGGCGCGGGTGTACACGCGTTCGGGGTGGGTCATGAAGAAATGCAGCAGGCGGTATTCGGTCGGGCCGATCGGAATCGGCTGGTCGCCGGCAAACACCCGGTGTGCGGCACCGTCGATGCGGATGCTGCCCACCGCCACGCTGCCGTCTTCGTCATCCTCGCGGGCGCGGCGCATCACCGCACGGATGCGGGCCAGCAGTTCGCGCGCCGAGAACGGCTTGACCACATAGTCGTCCACGCCGGCTTCGAGCCCGCCGACACGGTCGTTCTCCTCACCGCGCGCGGTCAGCATGATGATCGGCACCTCACGGGTGAGGGCCTCCTTGCGCCAGCGCCGGGCCAGGTCCAGGCCGCTCGTGCCCGGCAGCATCCAATCCAGCAGGATCAGGTCCGGCACGCGGTCGGCGATGGCCGTCTGCGCTTCGCGCGCATCGCCGGCGTGGATGGGATCGTAGTCGCCCTTGCGCAGGGCGAAGGCGACCATTTCGCGGATCGCGGGTTCGTCGTCGACGATCAGGATGCGTTTCTGCACGTGCCCACCGTAATGCTTATCAGACCGGGATGCTGCCCAGTAGACTACGGTTTCATGACAGGTTTGTGACCACCCTGGCGGCCTGATTCATCGATGTGTCGCTTTCATGTCACCTTCACGCATGACCGTAGAGCCGGGCTTGCCCGGCTGCCGTTGGCGCGGTCCCGTCACCGCCGCTCCAATTCCGGATCATTGATCCCCTGCCGGCGCATCTCCAGCACCGTCGGGGTAATGCTCTCGATCCGTGCATCCACTCGTGCCCGGCCGACGTAATCCAGCTCCGGCTGCTTCTTCAGCGCCTGCAGCTGCATCAGCGCCTGTTCCGGGCGGCCGTTCAGGAACGCGGCCTCGGCATACGCCTCGCTGGCGCGGATGCTGTCGCCGGCCAGTTCGCTGGCCCGCGCGTAGCGCTGCTGGAACACCGGGTCGCTGCCACTCTGCGACAGCAGCGGCCGCAACATGGCCTGCGCGCGCTGGCCCGCCTCGCGGCCGCCCTGCTGGTTGAGCACGTCGGCATAGGTCAGTGCCACCGGCCGGCTGCCCGGATGCTGGCGCAGCAGGGCGTCGAAGCGGGCATTGGCCTGGGCGGTCTGGCCCGCGCGCGATTCGGCCTCACCCAGCGCCAGGGCCACCCACAGGTTGTCGGGGTGGGTGCGCAGCAGTTCGGCCAGGTCCGTCCGCGCCTGCGCGGCACCGCCTGCGCGCAGGCGGGCCAGCGCCAGTCCGTACTGCTGGGGATCGGTCAGGCCGTTCTTCTGCGAACGCTGCAGGTTCTGGTACTCGGTGGCCAGGCTGTCCGGCGTATCCGCACTGAGTACCCGCAGGCGCTCGCGGGCCCAGTCGAACTGGCCCGAGGCTCCGCGGCTGAGCGTGTTCACCGAGAACTGCATGCCTGACGGCAGCAGCGGATTGGTGCGCCGGACCAGCGGGTCGGACAGCGCCGGATCGGCCGGGTCCACCCGTTCCTTGAGCACGCCGGTCGGGGTCTGCGTGGTCAGCAGCACCGTGTCCTTCTTCATCTGCTCGGCACGGGCCTTGGCCTCGCTGATGCGGGTGATGTTCACCGGGTGGGTCTGCAGGAAGTCCGGCACCGAGTAGCCGCCGGCGTTCCCGCGCATCGACGCGGACATGCGTTCGAAGAACCCGGCCATGGCGTCGACGTCGTAGCCGCTGCGGGCCAGGGTACGGATGCCCAGCCGGTCGGCTTCGGATTCGTTGCTGCGGGTGTAGTTGATCTGGCGCTGCTGCATCAGCCCCATGCCCGAGCTGATCGCCGCCATGGTCGCATCGCCCGAGGAATTGCCGCCGGCCTGCTGCGCGGCCACCACGGCGGCCAGCATGCCGAGCAGGATCGGAATCTGGTCGCGCTGGGCACGTTCGACCCCGCGCAGCACGTGCTGCTGGGTGACGTGGGCGATTTCGTGAGACAGCACCGCGGCGACCTCGTCCTCACGCTCGGCCGTGAGCACCAGGCCGGCGTTCACTCCGATGTAGCCGCCCAGGGTGGCGAACGCGTTGATCTGGCGGTCGCCCATCATGAAGAACGTGTAGGACTGGCGCGGCTGGGCGCTGTTGGAGCCGAGCCGGGTACCCATGGTCTGCAGCCACTCGTCCACCAGCGGGTCTTCCAGCAGCATCCCGTAGTTGCGCAGCTCGCGCAGCATCATCCCGCCGTACTCGGCCTGGCGCGCCGGGGTCAGCAGCTCCCCGGCCGACGAGCCGATGTCCGGCAGCTTGGTGTCCTGGGCCTGTGCCAGCGGCACGGCCAGGGCCAGGGTCAACGCGGCAGAGAGCAGCAGAAGGCGCAAGCGGGGCTCCGGAACAGGCGGGTAGGGCGGGGCGTGCAGGCAGGGTGACAGGCGCTGTCGAAATCTGCCGTTAATCCACAGTGTTGCGGCGGTGACATCGAAATTCCAGCGGGGCGATACCATATACAGACACTCGTTCCGCTGTGGAGTTTCCCGTGAGCCAAGATGTCGCTTCCAACCCGGGCGGGAAGCCGCCCATCACCATCTATTCCACCGCCGTCTGTCCGTACTGCGTGGCCGCCAAGAACTTCCTGAAGAGCAAGGGCGAGACCTGGACCGAGGTCCGCATCGACCTGGACCCGGCCGAGCGCGAAAAGATGATGGCCAAAACCCGTCGCACCAGCGTTCCGCAGATCTTCGTCGGCGACGTCCACGTGGGCGGTTTCGACGACATGATGGCGCTGCACCAGGCCGGCAAACTTGAGCCGCTGCTGAACGGAGCGCAGGCATGAGCGCGGCGGACGAGGGCAGCAAGGACCGGATTGCCGAGTTCACCGAGTTCCGCAAGCGCATGAACGAGCGCATCCTGGGCGAGCCGAACCAGGTGGTGCGCCGGTTCTTCGCGCTGGATACGCAGACCTACCAGGCCGGCGCGCTGGATGTGAAGACCAAGGAGCTGCTGGGCCTGGTCGCCTCGATGGTGCTGCGCTGCGATGACTGCATCAGCTACCACGTGGCCCAGTGCAAAGAGGCGGGCGTGACCCGTGAAGAGTTCTTCGAGACCTTCTCGGTGGGCCTGGTGGTCGGCGGTTCGATCGTCATCCCGCACCTGCGCCGCGCCGTGGACTTCCTGGACCAGCTGGAAGGCGGTGCCTCCGCCCCGGACGCCCACGCGCATTGATGAATGGACGCCCGACCCACGGTCGGGCGCTACCGATGTGGGACCTTTGTCTATTTGGGGTCATCCGCCCGGGTGGGGCATAATTGCAGTGGTAACTTCCTGCGCCGGACCCGATGGGCGGCGCTCCCCCTAGGCTCGGAATAGATATCAATGACGCAGAAAATCACGGTCATCCGCGGTGACGGCATCGGCCCGGAAATCATGGACGCCACGCTCTTCGTGCTCGACAAGCTGAACGCCGGGCTGGAATACGAAGAAGCTGACGCAGGCCTGGTCGCCCTGGAAAAGCACGGCGACCTGATGCCGGCCTCCACCCTGGAATCGATCGCCCGCAACAAGATCGCCCTGAAGAGCCCGCTGACCACGCCGGTCGGTGGCGGCTTCACCTCGATCAACGTCAGCCTGCGTCGTCATTTCGACCTGTACGCCAACGTCCGTCCGGCCACCTCGTTCCCGAACACCAAGTCGCGTTTCGGCGACGGCGTGAACCTGATCACCGTGCGTGAGAACACCGAAGGTGCGTACCTGGCGGAAGGCCAGGAGGTGTCCGCCGACGGCGAAACCGCCTTCTCCGGCACCCGCATCACCCGCAAGGGTTCGGACCGCATCGTCCGTTACGCCTTCGAGCTGGCCCGCAGCACCGGCCGCAAGAAGGTCACCGCCGTGCACAAGGCCAACATCATCAAGTCGACCTCGGGCCTGTTCCTGAATGTCGCCCGTGAAGTGGCTGCCGAGTACCCGGACATCGAGTTCCAGGAAATGATCGTCGACAACTGCTGCATGCAGCTGGTGATGCGTCCGGAACAGTTCGACATCATCGTCACCACCAACCTGTTCGGCGACATCATCTCCGACCTGTGTGCCGGCCTCGTCGGCGGCCTGGGCCTGGCCCCGGGTGCCAACATCGGCAAGGACGCGGCGATCTTCGAAGCCGTGCACGGTACCGCGCCGGACATCGCTGGCCAGGGCAAGGCCAATCCGTGCGCGCTGCTGCTGGCTGCCGCGCAGATGCTGGACCATGTCGGCCAGCCGGAAAACGCCGAACGCCTGCGCAAGGCCATCGTGGCCACGCTGGAAGCCAAGGACTCGCTGACCGGCGACCTCGGCGGCACCGGCAACACCATGGGCTTCGCCCAGGCCATTGCCAGCCGTCTGTAAGGGGCCGGCGCAAGCGCGCCGCCCCGTAGAGCCGGGCTTGCCCGGCTTGCTTCTAGTAGCGCCGGGCTTGCCCGGCTTGCATGAAAAAAGGCACCCGCAAGGGTGCCTTT
>JAEXNZ010000057.1 GCA_023439425.1 Pseudomonadota bacterium | reverse complement strand
CGGCCAGGCGCTGGGGTACACCGCCGGCGGGCGGGTGGCGTTTGCCAGCATTGGCGCGCGGGTGCGGGCACGGCGGGCCGCGGGCCCGGCGGCCGGCTGGGGCTTCCAGCTGCAGCACCCGTGGTTCATTGCCTCGCTGGTGTACCTGATGTTCGCGGTGGGCCTGAGTTTGTCGGGAGTGTTCACCCTCGGCGGCGGGCTGGGTGGCGTGGGCCAGTCGCTGGCCTCGCGCACCGGACCGATGGGTGACTTCTTCACCGGCGTGCTGGCCTGCGTGGTCGCCAGTCCCTGCGTGGCCCCCTTCATGGGCGCGCCGCTGGCCTATGCGTTCACCGCACCGCCGGCATCGGCGATGCTGGTGTTCATCGTGCTCGGCCTGGGCTTGGCCCTGCCGTTCCTGCAGATCGGCTTCATTCCGTCGCTGGCTCGACGCCTGCCACGCCCCGGCGCGTGGATGGAGACGCTCAAGCAGGTGCTGGCCTTCCCGATGTATGCCACCGCGCTGTGGCTGCTGTGGGTGCTGGGCAAGCAGCGCGGCGTGGATGCGATGGCGCTGGTGCTGGGCGGGCTGATCGTGGCCGGGCTGGCGCTGTGGTGGTTCGAGCGCAGCCGCTGGCGCAGCCAGCGCGTGGGCAGCGCACTGGCCGCTGTGCTGCTGCTGGCCGCGCTGGTGCCGGTGTGGGCGGTCAACCGCATTGAAGCGCCCGGCAAGCAGACCACCGCCACGGCTGACAACGTGGTGGACTACTCGCCGCAGATGCTCGACCGCCTGCGTCAGGACAACCGCGTGGTGTTCGTCAACATGACCGCCGACTGGTGCGTCACCTGCAAGGCCAACGAACGCGCGGTGCTGGGTACGCATGAGTTCCAGGACACCCTGCGGCGTACCAATGCCGTGTACATGCGCGGTGATTACACCAACGTGGATCCGGAGATCACCGCCTTCCTTGACGAGCACAAAGCGGTCGGCGTGCCGCTGTATGTGGTGTACGGCCCAGGCGCGCCGCCCACGGTGTTGCCGACGGTGCTGACCCAGGCCATCGTTGAAGAAGCGCTGCTGCGCACGGCCCGTTGAGCAGCGCGCCGCCACGCCGTTCGCTGAGGGTGGCGGCCGCGATTGCCGCCCTCCTGGGCCTGGTCGTCGGGGTGAGTTACTTCGGTGTGCCGCCCGCGCCGGTGGCACAGCCGCCGAAGGCGGCCCGTCCCACGGCGGTGTCGGCGCGCCCCGGCGACATCCTGCCGGCGATCACCCTGCCCGATCTCGACGGGAACCCGGTCGACCTGGCCACGTTCCGTGGCCGGCCCCTGCTGATCAACGTGTGGGCCAGCTGGTGCGGCCCCTGCGTGGAAGAAATGCCCGCGCTGCAGGCGTTTGCCGCCGCGCAGCCTGCCCACGGCGTGCAGGTGCTGGGGCTGGCCATCGATACGCCCGAAGGCGTGCGTGAGTTCCTGGCCCGCGTGCCGGTCAATTACCCGATCGTGCTGGAACAACCGGCACCCGACGATGCCAGCGTAAAGCTGGGCAATGCGCAGGGTCTGCTGCCCTACACCGTGCTGGTCGACGCACAGGGCCGCATCGCCAAGCAGAAGCTCGGCCCCTTCGCGCATGGCGAAATCGAGCACTGGGCCCAGCCCTGACAGCACCACTGCACGGCCCTGCTGCCCCGATCGGGTGTTGACCACGCTGCCGGCAGCCTGAACAATGACGATATCCATTCTCATTAGCTTTTGGGCTGGTTTCGCCACGTCCAATGCTCCAAGGACGTGCCTGTGCGCTTTTCACCGTTGTTCGTCGCCCTGACCGCGCTGCTGTCAGCTCCTGCGCTTGCCGAAACCATTGACCCCCGCACACTGGATGCGGTCACCGTCACGGCCTCGCGCACCGGCCAGAGCGCCGACACTGCGCCGCAGACCATTGTGGTGATCGAACGCGAGGCGATCGAGCGGCAGCTGCGCATCAGTGGCAACTCATCCGATGTGCTGGCCAACCTGCTGCCGTCCTACACCCCCAGCCGCGGCAAGATGAACGGCAGCGGTGAAACCCTGCGGGGGCGCACGCCGCTGATCCTGGTCGACGGCATTCCGCAGTCGAATCCGCTGCGCCCGACCGGCCGCGAAACCCACACCATCGACTACGCCATGGTGGAGCGGATTGAAGTGATCCAGGGGGCCAATGCGATGAACGGCCTGGGTGCCACCGGCGGCACCATCAATCTGATCACCCGCAAGCCGGAGCCCGGTCAGATCAACCAGCATGTGGGTGTGCAGACGACGGTGCCGACCACCGACGTCAGCGCCGAAACCACCAGCTACCGCGCCGACTACCGCATCAGCGGCAGCAATGGGCGTTGGGATTACCTGTTCGGCGCAGGCTACGAAGACCAGGGGCTGTGGCTTGACGGTGACGGCACTGCCATCGGTACCGACACCACCCAGGGCGACCTGATGGCCACGCGCGCTTACGACCTGCATGCCAAGCTCGGCTACTGGATCGACGACAACCAGGAACTGCAGTTCAGCTCCAACCGCTACCGGATCAAGTCCAAGGCCGAGTACCTCACCGTGTCCGGCAATCGCACCACCGGCCTGCCCACC
>JAEXNZ010000029.1 GCA_023439425.1 Pseudomonadota bacterium | reverse complement strand
GCCTGGATGATGTTGCTGCTGACCGCCACGCCACGCACCTGCTCGATCTCGCCGCGGGTGATCGGCTGGCGGTAGGCGATCAGGGCCAGGGTTTCCAGGGTGGCGCGGGTGTAACGGGTCTTTCGTTCGGTCCACAACCGGGTGATGTAGCCGTGCACTTCATTGGTGACCTGGAAGCGGAAGCCGGAGGCGACCTCGACCAGTTCCACGCCGCGGTCGGCGCAGCCGTCGCGCAGGATTTCCAGCGCGCGCTCGATGCTGCCCGGCGGTGCCGGTTCCTCTTCCGGGAACAGACCCTGCAGCTGGGCGAGGGTGAGCGGCTGGCTGGAAGCCAGCAGCGCGCCTTCGACAATGCGGTTGATCAGCGGTTGATCCATGCGGAATCGGGGCTCACTCGGTTTGGTTGGCGGCGTCGTTGTCGTCGAACTGGCTGTTGAACTGCAGCGGTTCGTTGGTGTTGCCCAGGGCCAGCGACTTGACGTAGATCGGGGCCAGCGGGGCTTCCTGCACGATGTCCAGCAGCTGCTCCTTGGCCAGTTCCAGCAGCGCCAGGAAGGTGACCAGCACGCCGAGCTTGCCTTCCTCGGCGGTGAACAGCGTTTCAAAGCGGTAGAACTTGCCGTCTTCCAGACGGCCCAGCACGTCGCCCATGCGCTGGCGCACACTCAGCGCCTCGCGCTTGATGGCGTGGCCGGTGAACAGCTCGGCGCGCTTGAGCACGTCGTGCAGGGCCATCAGCATCTCCTTCAGATCCACCGGCGGCGGCAGCTTCACTGCAGCACGGTCGGGGACGAAGGCATGTGCCAGGCTGGTGTCGCGGTCCTGGCGGGGCAGGGCGTCGATATCCTCGGCAGCCTGCTTGAAACGTTCGTACTCCTGCAGCCGGCGCACCAGTTCCGCACGCGGGTCGGCCTCTTCGCCTTCGGCGCTGGGCGGGCGCGGCAGCAGCATGCGCGACTTCACTTCGGCCAGGATCGCCGCCATCACCAGATACTCGGCGGCCAGCTCGAAGCGCAGCTCCTGCATCACATTGATGTATTCCACGTACTGCCGGGTGATCTCGGCGACAGGGATGTCCAGGATGTCCAGGTTCTGCCGGCGGATCAGGTACAGCAGCAGGTCCAGCGGGCCTTCGAAGGCGTCGAGGATGACTTCCAGCGCATCCGGCGGGATGTACAGGTCCTGCGGATTCTGCAGAACCGGCTGCCCATGCACCACGGCCAGCGGCATTTCCTGCTGCTGCGGGGCGGTTGGCCGGGTTTGCGGGTTCGCGTCGGACGCGAGTTCGGAAGTCATCAAGCGTGATGTCTGGATTGCATCGGACCGTTCGCCGCACCCATCCGCCACCGGACAGGCCGGACAGCAGCAACAGAAGCGGCATGGCACGCCAGGACCGGCGTGGTTTCCACACTACAAACAGCAAGGCGCGCCGCAGGGGGCAGCGACTGAACTACTAAGGAGGTCGTCTACGTGTGCTGGTGTGGGGCAGCGGGTCGATCGTCGGTGGGCGAACTGGCCGGAACCGACGGGGCTGCTGCGTCCAGCCACGTGCAATGACGTGAAGAGTAAGCGCTATCCACGGCAGTGTCCAGTCGGGGCGGGTAGAATTCAGCCGTTTGTTAAGTTCACCCCCTGGAGCTGCCTGTGTTGTATGTGATTGAAGGCTATGACGGTACCGATGTGCTGGCCGACCGGCTGGCCGCGCGCCCGGCCCACCTGGCCCGGCTGACCGCCCTGCGTGACGAAGGCCGCCTGGTGCTGGCCGGCCCATGCCCGGCGATCGACAGCGAAGACCCGGGTCCGGCGGGCTTCAGCGGCAGCGTGGTGATCGCCGAGTTCGCCTCGCTTGAGGCCGCCCAGGACTGGGCCGCGGCCGACCCGTACGTGGACGCCGGCGTCTACGTGCGCACCGAAGTACGCCCGTTCCGCAAGGTGCTGCCATGAACGCCGAGCGGGTGGAGCGCATCCGCGCCGCGCTGCAGGCGGCCCTTGCCCCGGAACTGCTGGAGATCGAGGATGACAGCCACCGCCACGCCGGCCATGCCGGGGCCAGGGACGGGCGCGGGCATTTCAATGTGCATATCGTCAGCGCGACCTTCGAGGGCAAGTTGCCGCTGGCGCGCCACCGGGCGGTGTATGCCGCGCTGGGCACGATGATGGACACCGATATCCACGCGCTGTCCATTCGCGCCGAGACGCCGGTCACAAAACCCTGAAACCCTTGTCCTGCCTTGTCCTGGCAAGTCCCGGGACGTCCCCCACAAGACACGCCGAGGTTACGACCATGCGACATTCACCTAACGTAGTGTTTACATCGGGGTTTGAAAACGCTTACATTCCGCGCCAAGCCCAGATCTCTAAGCCGTGGAGGGCGGCGAAGTGAACAAGGCAGCGATCACCATCAAGGATGTCGCGCGGGAAGCCCGTGTCTCTGTGGCCACGGTTTCGCGCGCACTCAACGGGCATGAAAACGTCGCCGAGCCGGTGCGCAAGCTGGTGCTGGAGGTGGCTGCGCGCCTGCGCTACACCCCGCATGCGGCCGCCCGCAGCCTGAGCAGCCGCCGCACCAACACCATCGGGGTAGTGCTGCCGGACCTGTACGGCGAATTCTTCTCTGAACTCATGCGCGGCATCGACCAGGTGGCCCGGGCCCGCCGCCAGCACCTGCTGGTGTCCAGCTACCACGGCGACCAGGAGCAGCAGGGTGCCGCCCTGCGTGCCATGCGTGGCCGCGTCGACGGGCTGCTGGTGCTTTCACCGTATGCGGAAAGCCCTGATTTCCTCACCGACAACCTGCCGCAGTCGTTGCCGACGGTGCTGATCAACACCTATCTGCCGGGCGAAGACCACCCGGTGTTGAGCATCGACGACCACGCCGGTGCGGTGGCGATGACCCGCCACCTGCTGGATGGCGGGCATCGGCGCATCGCCTTCATTGCCGGCCCGGATCTGAATTTCGATGCGCGCGAACGCCTGCGCGGCTTCCGTGATGCGATTGCGGATTTCGGCAATGGTGCGGAAGGCATCGAGCTGCCCGGCGACTTCGATGAAGCCTCTGGCCATCGCGCTGGACAGGAACTGTTGGCGGCTGGCGCACTGCCCGATGCAGTGTTCGCAGCCAACGACATGATGGCGCTCGGTTGCCTGTATGCCTTCGCTCAAGCGGGCGTGCGCGTGCCGGCCGATGTGGCGCTTGCAGGCTTCGATGACATTCCATTGGCGCGCTTCGTTCACCCTTCGTTGACAACGATGCAGGTGAGTATCGCTGAGCTTGGCGATAAGGCGATGACGCGTCTGCTGCAGTTGATGGATGGCAACAACACGGAAACGGCAGGGGACAAGCACACGCTTGTGCCTCGTCTTATCGTGCGCGATTCATGCGGTACCCGTACCACCTCGTAAACCACGCTGTCATATAAAAAACGAAAGGCGGCCGCAACGACGGCCACCACCACCCGGAGATTTTCGCATGACGTATTCCAATCACCGCACCCGCCAGCCGGCACGTCGCCTGCTGACGAGCGCACTGGTCAGCTGCCTGATGCTGGGCGCAGCCCCGAGCCTGATGGCGCAGTCGGCCACCTCGTCGCTGCGTGGCCAGGTTGCCTCGGCCGAAGCCGGCACCGAAGTGACCGCCACCAACACGGCCACCGGTACCGTCCGCCGCGCCACCACGCGCGCTGATGGCAGCTACTCGCTGATGGGCCTGGACCCGGGCACCTACGACGTGGTGGCCAATGGCCAGACCCAGAAGGTGACGGTGACGGTTGCATCGACCGCAACCCTGAACTTCAGCGGCGCGCCGGCCAACGGCTCGACCGCCAATGCGACCAACCTGGACACGGTGAACGTGGTTGCGCCGACCCTGCTGCAGGAAGTGCGTACTTCCGAAGTGGGCAAGACCGTCAGCCTGCAGCAGATCCAGACCACCCCGCAGGTGTCGCGCAACTTCCTGGAATTCGCCGACGCGGTGCCGGGCATGATCTTCACCCGTGACGCGAAGGGCAACACCTCGCTGCGCGGCGGTGCAACCAATGCCGACGGCACCAACGTGTACATCGACGGCGTGGGCCAGAAGAGCTACGTCAAGGGCGGCGGCGTGGCCGGCCAGTCCGGCAGCGCAGGCAATCCGTTCCCGCAGCTGGCCATCGGCGAATACAAGGTGATCAGCGGCAACTACAAGGCCGAATACGGCCAGGTCTCCAGCGCGGCAGTGACTGCGGCGACCAAGTCCGGTACCAACGAATTCAAGGGTGAGGCGTTCTACCGCTACACCGATGAAGACATGCGTGCCATGACCCCGGCCGAGCGCCAGGAAGGCAAGAGCAAGCAGGTGTCGGCCGAGAAGGAATACGGCTTCGCGCTGGGCGGCCCGATCATCCAGGACAAGGCGCACTTCTTCGTCACCTACGAAGCCAAGCGCTTCGACCTGCCGGTGACCATCGCGCCGGAAGGCTCGGTCACCGACCGCGTTGGCCTGTTACCGGCCGATGCTGCCGCCGGCCTGGGCCCGGCCAGCCAGCCGTTCGAGCAGGACCTGATCTTCGCCAAGATCGACTTCGAGCCGACCGACTACGACCGCATCGAGCTCACCTTCCAGGACCGCGACGAAACCCAGCAGCAGTTCAGCGGCCAGACCTCGCCGTCGGCCGGCAAGGAAACCATCAATACGGACCGTCGTTACGCGCTGCGCTGGAACCACAGCGGTGAGCGCTTCTACAACGAGCTGATGGTCACTCATGAAGACTCGTTCAACAACCCGTACCCGCTGACCATCGGCCCGGGCATCACCTACACCGCACCGGACGGCACCGACGAGCGCGTGCTGGTCAAGATCGGCGGCGCTTCGGCACTGGCCGCACAGGTGAAGGGCCAGAAGGGCTGGTCGATTGAAGACAACCTGACCCTCAACGGCATCGAGTTCGCCGGCGACCACACCATCAAGATGGGTGCGAAGTACAAGGAAATCGATCTGTACGCCTCCGACGCGGCGCAGATCAACCCGCAGTACTCCTACACCCTGGGTGACCCGGACTTCCCGGACAACATTCCGTACAAGGCGCAGTTCGTGAAGCCGGTCACCGGCGTTTCCGGCGTGTCCGGCGAAGTGCGTTCGAAGGTGAAGCAGATCGGCCTGTTCATCCAGGACGACTGGCAGGTCAACGACCACCTGCAGCTGAACCTCGGCCTGCGCTGGGACTACGAAAAGAACCCGAGCTACCTGGACTTCGTGACCCCGCCGGAAGTGGTGGCGGCGCTGTTCTCGCAGGATCCGCGCGCTGCGGCTGGCCAGACCTATGCGCAGACGCTGGCACTGAGCGGCCTGAACATCAACGATTACATCAGCACCGGCAACAACCGCAAGGCGTTCAAGGACGCCTGGCAGCCGCGCCTGGGCTTCTCGTATGACATCAATGCCGACGAGATGCACGTGATCCACGGTGGTGCCGGTCGTTCGTATGACCGCGACCTGTTCGACTACCTGCAGCTGGAAACCACCAAGCTGGCCCTGCCGCAGCCGACCGTGTACTTCCGCAACCCGGCCACCGGTGCCTGCTTGAACGGCCAGCCGGCCTGCTTCGACTGGGATCCGGCACTGATGGGCAACATCCAGGGCCTGCAGGCACTGCTGGGTTCCACCAGCAATGCCGGCCTGGAAGTGGATCTGCTCAACAACAATCTGAAGGCTCCGTACGCGGATCAGTTCAGCCTGGGCATGAGCAACCAGATCGGCGACTGGCTGACCGACGCCACCATCGCCCGTACGCTGACCTATGACGGCTTCGCCTTCACCCTGGGCAACCGTTACCCGACCGGCCAGTTCTTCGACAACCCGCAGCTGTGCGGTGGTACCTCGCCGGGCCTGGGCCAGGCGTGGAGCTGCAACGTGCCGGGCTTCGGCAGCCTGATCATCGGCCAGCAGGGCATCAAGACCCGCGCGACCCAGGTGCTGCTGTCGGCGCAGAAGCCGTTCACCAAGGAAAGCGGCTGGGGCACCTCGATCGCGTACACCTGGACCACCGCCCGCCACAACCGCGACATCAACGAGCATTACGCGTTTGACCGCGGCGTGATCGGCGATTACCCGACCATCCGTTCCAACGGCGCGCCGCGTCACCGCATCGTGCTGACCGGTTCGTATGCCGGTTTCTGGGACATCACCTTCGGCGGCAAGATCACCCTGGCCACCCCGACCGCCGTCAACGACTGGTACCCGGTCACCCAGGCCAGCGGCTATGACCTGCCGACCCCGGGTGCGGCGGTTGCGCAGGGCAACGGCAAGTTCCTGGTTGGCGGCAAGATCTGGGGCTACCGCTCGGTCGACCTGCAGGCGACGAAGACGTTCAAGATGCCGGGCGATACCGAGCTGTATGCGCGTATCGACATCATCAACGTGTTCAACTTCGACAACTTCTCGAACTTCAACTACACCAAGTCGAACGGGAAGCTGCTGGCCAGCTACAACGAAACCGGCGACATCGTCGGTACGCCGCGCCAGGTGAAGGCCGAAGTGGGCTTCCGCTTCTAAGCGTGATGTGAGGTTCCGGGGTGACACGCAGGGCGTGTCACCTACGGGATAGATGC
>JAEXNZ010000004.1 GCA_023439425.1 Pseudomonadota bacterium | reverse complement strand
CCGTAGAGCCACGCCCTGCGTGGCTTCGACCAACCCGGATGGCCACGCACAGCCACGCAGGGCGTGGCTCTACGGCAGGGTTGGCGGATTCACCCCCCGAATCCCGGCTTTCGTCGCACGCCCCTTGCCCCTCTCGGCCACAGGGCTATGCTCGCCTCACACCCTTGCCAGAGCCCGCCGCCGTGTTCGCCAGCCTCGCCCTGATCTTCCGCATTCTGGCTGCCTGGGCCCTCGCCATCGTGGTGGCGGGTTTTGTCTGGAGTGGCATCTTCCACGGAATGGATGAAGGCCCGGGCTGGGTGTTTGCCCTGCTGGCCCTGTTCCTGATGATCTCCGCGTTGGGCAGCTGCATCACCCACCTGCGTCGGGTCTGGCTGGTCGCCGGCAAGCTGGACGCCACCACGCTCTCCAGCCGCCAGCGCCGCCAGATTGAAGTGCCGATGGACGCCGGCGCAGCCTTCGACGTGGTTGAAAAAGCCATCGCCGAACTGCCGCGCGTGGAAGACATCGAAAGCGCTGCCGGCAGCCTGCAGGTGCGCGCCTACGTGCGCCGCGTGGACCCTTACAACGGCCGCCCGCCGTCACGCTGGAACCTGCCGGCGCGGCTGGCGATCAAGCGCAACAGCGTGCTGGCCACGGTGACGCCGGGGCAGGGCACCTGCAGCGTCACCCTGCTGTTCGAACCCGACGCCGGTGTCTGGGCCGATCTGCTGGCAGTGGATGAAGGCAGCAATTACGAGAACGCCGAAGCGGTCAGCCGCGCCATCACCCGCCGCGTGGCTGAGCAGCGCCGCGACGAACAGGCCGCGGCCGAGCAGACCGCCACCGAAAAGGAACTGTCGGTCGCGCGGTTGAACCTGTTGCATGCGCAGGTGGAACCGCACTTCCTCTACAACACCCTGGCCAACGCGCAGGTGCTGACCCGCACCGATCCGCCGCGCGCCGACCAGATGCTGGGGCACCTGATTCAATACCTGCGCAGCTCGCTGCCGAGCGTGGACGAGTCGATGTCCACCCTGGGCGTGGAGCTGGAACGCACCCAGGCTTACCTTGAGATTCTGAAGATCCGCATGGGCGCACGCCTGGCCCTGCAGGTTGACGTGCCGCCGGCACTGCATGGCCTGCCGTTGCCGTCGATGGCACTGCAGACCCTGGTGGAAAACGCGATCAAGCACGGGCTGGAACCCAAGCCGGGTGGCGGCACCGTGTGGATCATCGCGCGCAGCTTCGATGACCATGTGACCCTGACCGTGGCCGATGACGGCCTGGGCTTTGGCCAGAGCACCAGCGGTACCGGCATCGGCCTGAAGAACCTGCGCGAGCGCCTGCGCCTGACCTGCGGTGAACGTGCCGGCGTGGCCATTGTGAGCAACTTCCCCAGTGGCGTCGCCGCCACCATCACCCTGCCGCGTGACGCGCGCGAGGCCATCCATGCAGCTTGATGCACTCATTGCCGAAGACGAAGACCTGCTGCGGCAGTCACTGGTGGCCCAGCTGGGCCGGCTGTGGCCGGAGCTGCGGCTGGTGGCCGAATGCGAGGACGGCGCGAGCGCACTGGAGCGGCTGGCCGAGCTGAAGCCGGATCTCGCGTTCCTCGACATCCGCATGCCGGGGATCAGCGGCATCGAAGTGGCGCGCGCGCTGCCGGAGATCAGCCCGCGTACCCAGGTGGTGTTCGTCACCGCGTATGACCAGTACGCGATTGATGCATTCGAGCAGGGCGCAATGGATTACCTGCTCAAGCCGGTCAGCGACGAACGTCTGCTGGCGACGCGCGAGCGCATTCTCAGCCGCATGCAGCTGGGCCGGCCGGACAACGCCATGCTGGAGCAGCTGCTGCAGCGCCTGGGTCAGGCTCCGGGCGCGCACAGCAATGCACCGCCGCTGGCCTGGATCACCGCCAGCAATGGCCGCGACACGCAGCTGATCATGCTGGAAGACGTGATGTATTTCCGCGCCGACAGCAAGTACACCACCGTGGTGACCGAGGCCGGTGAAAGCCTGCTGCGCACGCCGCTGCGCGAGTTGCTGGAAGTGCTGGACCCGCAGAAGTTCCGCCAGATCCATCGCTCCACCATCGTCAACATGAAGGCGGTGGCGGCGGTGAGCCGCGACGATACCGGGCGCGGTCAGCTGCGGCTGAAGCAGCGGCCGGAAGTGTTGAACGTCAGCCAGCCGTTCATGAGCCTGTTCCGGGGGATGTAGAGCGGGGCTTGCCCCGCTTGCGGGATGTTCGGTTGCCGGTATCCGAACGTAGAGCGGGGCTTGCCCCGCTGCACGGATGGTCGGCGGCCCTTGCCGGGCAAGCCCGGCACTACATGTCGGGTGCTTTAGAACGCCGGCTGCAGATGCAGGTTATGCCGCCCGTCCTGCTCACCCACGTGATTAAGCTGGCCGACCAGTTCCGAATGCTGCTTCATGCGCCCGATCTCGCGCATGATCCGGATGTCTTCATGCCTCAGTTCACGCTTTGCGGTCACCGCCTGCTTGTAGTCCAGCACTTCCGGATAATGCTGCGCCATGTCCAGCGCCTCGGCCACGCATTCCACCGTATCGGCGTCGCTGGTGATGCGCGCACGGCTGTTGAAGGCCTTCATCCAGCGCTCGAAGCCGGCGGTGTGGTCGAACATGTTGGCCATGAACCAGATCACGAACAGGATCGAGACCCATGAGCCGAACACGATCACCACGCGGGTGAAGGTGATATGGAAGTCGTCTTTCCACAGGTAGTTGGCGATAAGACCGAGGATCAGCAGCGAGGCCGCCTGCCAGCCCACGATGGATGCCATCAGCCACTGCCCCTTGGCCTTGGCCAGGGTGCTTACTTCTTCACGGATCTGCTGTTCACTCTTGTTGCGCCAATGCGCGACCTGCTTCTCGAACGGGCTGCGGTACAGCTCGTTGTCCTGGAGCAGCAATCCCAAACCTTTGAACAAAGCGATCATCACGAGCTCCTTGGGGAACGAGCGGTAGCGCATTGGACGTACGTTTGTAACGCCGGAAACTGCCGGCTGCCGAACAAGCCGGTCAACCACATGACCGGCAAACCACCCGTAGAGCCGGGCTTGCCC
>JAEXNZ010000466.1 GCA_023439425.1 Pseudomonadota bacterium | reverse complement strand
CATGTCGGTGTCGCAGTCGCTGGCTTCGGCGTAATCCAGGCCCAGCACCGGGGTGCCGCGGTAAACGCCGACGGAAATGGCCGCGACCGCGCCGAAGATCGGGTTGCGCTTCAGTTCGCCCTTGCTGATCAGGTAATTCACCGCATCCACCAGCGCAACGTAGGCACCGGTGATGGCGGCGGTGCGGGTGCCGCCGTCGGCCTGCAACACGTCGCAGTCCAGGGTGATGGTGCGTTCGCCCAGGGCGCGGCGGTCGACGCAGGCGCGCAGCGAGCGGCCGATCAGGCGCTGAATTTCCAGAGTGCGGCCGCCCTGCTTGCCACGTGCGGCTTCACGGTCATTGCGGGTGTGGGTGGAGCGCGGCAGCATGCCGTACTCGGCGGTGACCCAGCCTTCGCCCTTGCCGCGCAGGAAGCCCGGCACGCGGTTTTCCACGCTGGCGGTGCACAGCACGCGGGTGTCGCCGAAGCTGACCAGCACCGAGCCTTCGGCGTGGCGGGTGAAGGCGCGCTCGATGCGCACTTCGCGCAGCTGGTCGGCCTGGCGGCCGCTGGGACGGGAATCGGACATGAAAGGTTTCCGGTAGTACGTGGGATGCGGGTCCGCGCCCGGACCGGAGACCGGCGGGCGAGGAGGTCGAAAGAAGGCCTCTAGGGTACCATTCCCCCTTTGAGAGCATCGGAAACCCCGAATGATTCGAAGCATGACCGCCTATGCCGGCGGCGAGCGGGTGACCCCCTGGGGCACGCTTGGATGCGAGCTGCGCTCGGTCAACCACCGCTTCCTCGAGGTCGGCACGCGCCTGCCCGAAGAACTGCGCGCGCTGGAACCGCAGCTGCGCGAGCGCATTGCCGCGCGCTTGAGCCGGGGCAAGCTGGACCTGGTAATGCGCCTGCGCGCGCCGGAAGCCGCCGCCAGCCTGCAGGTCAACGAAGTGCTGCTGGGCCAGCTGGGCGCGTTGGCGCACCGGCTGACCTCGGACTTCCCCAACCTGCAGGTCAGCTTCACCGAACTGCTGCAGCTGCCGGGCGTCACCCAGGGCGAAGCCACCGATGCGCCGGCCCTGCAGGCCGAAGCCCTGGCCCTGCTGGAGCAGGTGCTGGACGGGTTCGTTTCCGCGCGTGAGCGTGAAGGCGACAAACTGGCCACCGCGATCAGCGAACGCGTTGACGCAATTGAACGCATTGCCGCCGAGGTCACCACGCTGATCCCGCAGATCCGCGGCGGCCAGCGGGCCAAGTTGGCCGCGCGTCTGGCGGACCTGCCGCACCCGGTGGAGCCAGGTCGCGCCGAGCAGGAGCTGGTGCTGTGGCTGCAGAAGCTGGACGTGGATGAAGAACTGGACCGCCTGCGCAGCCATATCGTCGAGATCCGCCGCGCGCTCAAGCAGCGCGAGCCGGTGGGCCGCCGGCTGGATTTCCTGCTGCAGGAGTTCAACCGCGAAGCCAACACCCTGGGTTCCAAGTCGGTCGACAGCCGTACCTCCAACGCCGCGGTGGAGCTGAAGGTGCTGATCGACCAGATCCGCGAACAGGTGCAGAACATCGAATGAGCCTCCAGCCCACCCCGGCCGGTGCCCCCGCACGCGGCACCCTGTATATCGTGGCCGCCCCGTCCGGGGCCGGCAAAAGCAGCATCGTCAACGCCACCCTGGCGCGCGACCCGCAGATCGCGCTGTCGATCTCGTTCACCTCGCGGGCGATGCGCCCGGGCGAGGTCAACGGCGAGCACTACCACTTCGTCAGCGCCGAGCAGTTCGAGAAGATGATCGCCGCCGGCGACTTCTTCGAGCACGCGTGGGTGCATGGCGACTGGAAGGGCACCGCCCGGCAATCGGTTGAGCCGCAGCTGGCCGCCGGCCAGGACGTGCTGCTGGAGATCGACTGGCAGGGCGCGCAGCAGGTCCGTCAGCTGGTGCCGGGCACGGTGACGGTGTTCATCCTGCCGCCGTCCAAACAGGCGCTGCAGGACCGCATGCGCAAGCGCGGCCAGGACAGCGAGGCGGTGATCGCCCAGCGCCTGGGCGCGGCGCGTGAAGAAATGCTGCACTTCAACGACTTCGATTACGTCATCGTCAACGAGGTGTTCGACACCGCCGTGGACGAGTTGTGCGCCATTTTCACCGCCAGCCGCTTGCGCCGGGAGGCCCAGAAGGTCCGGCATGCCGGCCTGATCCAGGCCCTGCTGACCCAGGAGCCGGGCGCAACAGGTTGATTCATAAAGGGGCGTTCACCGCTTGGCTTGATTTTGTCCAGGCCCGCCCCTTACAATCCGTCCCCTTTCCCTCATTCGATTGAGCAGCCCGCGCCGGCTGCCGGGAGCCCGCATGGCCCGCATCACCGTAGAAGATTGTCTGGAAGTCGTGAACAACCGTTTCGAGCTGGTCATGATGGCGTCCAAGCGCGCCCGTCAGCTGGCCAACGGCGTCCAGGCCACCCTGGACAACAGCGAAACCGAAGACAAGCCGACCGTGCTGGCGCTGCGTGAAATTGCCGCCCGCAAGATCGACAACGCCCTGATCGACGAAGTCGAGAAGGCCGAGCGCGAGCGTGCCGAACGCGAAGCGCTGGAGTGGGCCGCCGCCGAAGTGGTTGCCGACGAAGACATGTCCAAGAACGACGACTGATCGATCCCGGTCCGTTTCGTTCAACGAACAGCCCGCCTTGTGCGGGCTGTTTGCGTTTTCAGGACTGTCAACAGTTTGCCGATATCCCGTTGCTGGAATAGTCTTCCAGCCATGAACCCAGGCCCTACTGCAAAGGTTGCCGCGTCCCCCGGCGCGGCCGTCCCCGACTACGTCCTCCAGCTTGAGCGCGCGGCGCATTACCTGCCGCCGGAACAGCTGCCGCTGCTGCGTCGTGCCTGGGAAGTGGGCGCGTCGGCGCACGCCGGCCAGACCCGCAAGTCCGGCGAACCGTACATCACCCACCCGGTGGCGGTGGCGCAGGTGCTGGCCGAACTGGGCCTGGACGTGGAAGCGCTGATCGCGGCGATCCTGCACGACACCATCGAAGACACCCCGCTGACCCGCGAGGAACTGTCGGCCGAGTTCGGCGAGGCGGTGGCCGAGCTGGTCGACGGGGTCACCAAGCTGGATAAGCTGAAGTTCCGCGACCGCCAGGAAGCGGCGGCGGAGAGCTTCCGCAAGATGCTGCTGGCGATGTCGCGCGACCTGCGCGTGATCATGATCAAGCTGGCCGACCGCCTTCACAACATGCGCACGCTGGGCGCGCAGAGCAGCGAAGCGCGCGGCCGCATCGCCCGCGAAACGCTGGAGATCTACGCCCCCATCGCGCAGCGACTGGGCATGAGCCTGGTCAAGAGTGAACTGCAGAACCTCGGCTTCAAGGCGCTGTATCCGTGGCGCCATGCCATTCTGGAAAAGCACATCCGCAGCCAGCCGGTGGTGCGCCGCGAGGCGATGGCGCAGGTGGAAGTGCAGCTGTCGCAGCGGCTGGCCAAGGAAGGGCTGGAACACCGGCTGGTCAGCCGGATCAAAACCCCGTGGAGCATCTACAACAAGATGCGCGACGAGAACAAATCCTTCGACCAGGTCATGGATGTGTTCGGGTTCCGGCTGGTGGTGCGCAGCGTGCCCAACAGCTATCACGCGCTGGGTGCGGTGCATGCCACCTTCAAGCCGCTGGACGGACGCTTCCGCGACTTCATCGCCATTCCCAAGGCCAACGGTTACCAGTCGCTGCACACCGTGTTGTTCGGGCCTTATGGGTCGCCGATTGAAGTGCAGATCCGCACCGAGGAAATGGACCTGATCGCCGAACGCGGCGTGGCCGCGCACTGGACCTACAAGTTTGGTGGCGACAGCCCCAACAGTGCGCAGAGCCGCGCGCATGCCTGGATCGTGGAGCTGATCGATTCGCAGCGCGCTGCCGGTTCGTCGCTGGAGTTCCTGGACAACGTCAAGGTCGACCTGTTCCCGGACGAGGTCTACCTGTTCACCCCCAAGGGCAAGATCCTGGCCCTGCCGCGCAATTCCACCGCGCTGGACTTCGCCTATGCGGTGCACACCGACGTCGGCAACACCGCCGTGGCCTCGCGCGTGGACAAGAAGCTGGTGCCGCTGCGCACCAAGCTGGTGAGTGGGCAGACCGTGGAAGTGATCACCGCGCGTTCGGCCACGCCGAAGCCACAGTGGCTGGAGTTCGTGGTCAGCAGCAAGGCGCGCACCGCGATCCGCCACCAGCTCAAGCAGCTGGAACACGAAGACGCCGTGCAGCTCGGTCACCGCATGCTGGACCGCGCGCTGGAAGCAATGGACAGCTCGCTCGAACGCCTGCCGAAGGGCCGCCTGGATGCGTTCCTGGCCGAGCACCGCTACCCGCGCCTGGAAGCCCTGCTGGCCGAGGTAGCGCTGGGCAACTGGATGCCCAACCAGGCCGCGCAGGCGCTGATGGCCTATGCCGAGCTGCGCGGCGGCGCGCATTCCAAGCATTCGCAGGAAAAGATCCTGATCAACGGCAGCGAGCGCGGCGTGGTCAGCTTCGCCAACTGTTGCCAGCCGATTCCCGGCGACGACATCATGGGCTACCACACCGCCGGCAAGGGCATCGTGGTGCACCGCATGGACTGCCCGAACCTGGCCG
>JAEXNZ010000420.1 GCA_023439425.1 Pseudomonadota bacterium | reverse complement strand
CCCCCCCCCCCCCCCCCCCCCCCAAACACGGGAACCGATGGCCATCGGCGGTTCGCCAAAAACCCACAGCAGCCGGGCAAGCCCGGCTCTACGGGGACCTGAACCCGTTGAACCGTCATTCCAGTGTAAAATTCAGCGTTTTGACCGGAACCATGGCGAAGAAGCCCCAACCGCCTGTCCCCGGCCCGCCCTTCATCCGATTGCTGGCGGCGCTGGCCGACCGCAATGCCCCGCGTACCAGCCCTGATCTGGCCGATCGGCTCAGCCAGTGGATCGACTGGACCCGTGCCGTGGCCCTGTCGCGTGCGCTGGATGGCCGCCTGCCGGCTGCTGCTGAAGCTGAACCCGGTCCGGTTGAGCCCCTGCTCGCCGAATGCCAGCGGGTGCGTGACAGCCTGGGCCAAGCCATCCAGAAGCCCCCCGTGCCCGGCAAACCCGAACCGCGCGAGACCATGGCCTGGCGCACCCGCTGCCTGAACCACCAGCGCGCCATGCTCAGCGCCAGCGGCCGCCTGCGTGGCCTGCTGCGCGACCGGCTCAGCGCCCTGCCCGACGACCGCGCCCGCCTCGCCGAGGTCGACGCCGTCATGGAACAGGCCCTCAGCCCCCGCGAGCAGAGCCTGCTTGCCGCCGTGCCCGCCCTGCTCGGCACCCATTTTGAACGCCTGCGCGACGCCGCCAGCGCCGATGACACCGACGACGGTGTGGATCCCGCCTGGCTGCAGTTGTTCAGGACCGACATGCAGAACGTGCTCATGGCCGAACTGGATGTCCGTTTCCACCCCATCGACGGCCTGCTTGCAGCCCTGCGCGCCCACTGAATCCGTAGCCCCTATGTCCAGAACCGCTCTTCATCTTGTTGTCTTCCTCGCCGGCCTGCTGGCCGTGTGCTGGATCGGGGCCGGCTACATCGGCCATAACGCTGTTGGCGTCGGCGTCGCCCTGGTGATCGCCGCCGGCTACGTCGCCGGCGCGCTGGAACTGCGTCGCTACCGTGCCGACACCGCCGCACTGGAGCTGGCCGTTGCCGCTGCCGACACCGCCCCGGCCAGCCTCGGCGAGTGGCTGCAGCAGGTACCCGCAAGCCTGCGCAACGCGGTCCGCCTGCGCGTCGAGGGCGAGCACACCGCCCTGCCCGCCCCCACGCTCACCCCCTACCTGGTCGGGCTGCTGGTCCTGCTCGGCATGCTCGGCACCCTGCTCGGCATGATGGCCACCCTGCGCGGCACCGGCCTGGCGCTGGAAAGCGCCACCGACCTGCAGGCCATCCGTGGCTCGCTGGGCGCGCCGGTCGAGGGGCTGGCCGTCGCCTTCGGCACCTCCATCGCCGGTGTCGCCACCTCGGCCATGCTCGGCCTGCTGTCGGCGCTGAGCCGGCGCGAACGCCTGGGCGTGGTGCAGCAGCTCGATATCCGCATTGCCACCACCCTGCACGTGCATTCGCAGAGCTGGCAGCGTGCTGAAACCTTCCGCCTGCTGCAGGCCCAGGCCGGGCTGCTGCCGGCGCTGGTGGAGCGGCTGGAAGCGGTCAGCACCGCGATCGAGCAGCACAGCGGCAGCACCGGCGAGCGCCTGCTCAGCAGCCAGCAACAGTTCCAGCACTCGGCCGAACAGAGCCAGCAGCAGCTGGCCAGCGCCCTGCAGCAGACCCTGCAGGACGGCGTGGCGCAGAGCGCGCGTGCTGTCGGCGAAGCGCTGCAGCCGCTGATGGCGCAAACCCTGGCCGGCCTGAGCGAGCAGACCACGCAGCTGCAGCACAACGTGCGCGATGCGGTGCAGGCCCAGCTGGGCGCACTCAGCAGCGGCTTTGAACAGAGCCAGACCCACGCCCGCGAGACCTGGAGCAGCGCCCTGCGCGACCAGCAGCAGGCCCATGCCCAGCTAGCCGGCGACCTGCGCGACACGCTGGAAGGCTTCAGCACTGCCCAGGGCGAGCACAGTCGCCAGCTGCTCGACGCAGTGGCCGCGCGCCTGGACGACACCGCCGCGCAGTGGAACAGCGCACAGCAGTTCCAGCAGCAGACCCATGCCGCACTGATCGAACAACTGCGCGAGGCGCTGCACTCCGCGCAGTCCGAGCAGAACGCCCACGCCACCGCGCTGGTGGATGCCCTCGCCGCGCACATGCAGGCCAGCGCCGACACCTCGGCACAGGCGTGGCGCGACACCCTGGCCGGCCAGCAGAGCGTCAATGCCGAACTGGCCGAACGCAACCAGCAGGCCCTGGTCAGTGCCACCGCCAGCTTCGACAGCCACGCCCGCGCCCTGGTGGACGGCCTGCAATCGGCCCATACCGGCCTGCAGGACACCCTGGAAGCCCGCGATGCGCAGCGCCTGGACACCTGGCGCGAGGCATTCGCCCGCCTGTCCGAACAGCTCGGCCAGCAGTGGGAAGCGAACGGCGCGCAGGTCGCGGCCAGCCAGCAGGCCGTCTGTGAGACCCTGGCCAGCACCGCGCACCAGATCGGCACCCAGGCGCAGGATCATGCGCGCGAAACCATTGCCGAGATCTCGCGTCTGGTCACCCTGGCCTCGGAGGCCCCCAAGGCCGCCGCGGACGTGGTGGCCGAACTGCGTCAGAAACTGTCCGACAGCATGGTGCGCGACACCGCCATGCTGGAAGAGCGCACGCGCCTGCTGGGCACGCTGGAAACCCTGCTCGATGCGGTCAACCACGCCAGCACCGAACAGCGCACCGCCGTGGACGCGCTGGTCAGCACCTCGGCCGAGCTGCTGGAACGCGTCGGCACCCGCTTTGGCGAACAGATCAGCAGCGAAGCCGGCAAGCTGGAGCACGCGGCAGCGCAGGTCAGCGGCAGCGTAGTCGAAGTGGCCAGCCTGGCCGAAGCCTTCGGCAGCGCCATGCACAGCTTCGGCAGCGCCAGCACCGGGCTCGGCGAGCAGCTGCAGCAGGTCGCCGGCGCGCTGGACGCATCGATGGCGCGCAGCGACGAGCAGCTGGCCTACTACGTCGCCCAGGCGCGTGAAGTGGTTGACCTGAGCGTGCTGTCGCAGCAGCAGATCATTGAAGAACTGCAGCAGCTGGCCGGTCGTCGCCGCAGCAGCGGGACTGCCACCGCATGAGCGAGGAGATCGAACTCGACGGCGAAGCCAGCACCCCGGTGTGGGCCGCGTTCGGCGACCTGATGTCGGTGCTGCTCGGCGCGTTCGTGCTGATCCTGGTCGGCGTGGTCGCGATCCAGCTGGAGCTGTCGCAGCGCCTGGACCAGGAAGTGGCCCAGCGCGAGGCCGAGGCCAAGCGCCGCCAGACCCTGGAGCAGGCCCTGGCCGGTCCGCTGGCGGCGGGCCGGGTCACCCTGGTGGATGGCCGCATCGGCATCCGCGGCAGCGTGTTGTTCGCGCTGAACTCCGACCAGCTGCAGCCGGAAGGCCGCGAGCTGCTGAAGAGCCTGGCCGCGCCGCTGGCCGGTTACCTGGCCTCGCGCGAGGAGATTCTGATGGTCAGCGGCTTCACCGACGACCAGCCGGTGCGCGATACCAACCGCCAGTTCGCCGACAACTGGGAACTGTCTGCGCAGCGCTCGCTGACCGTGACCCGTGCGCTGATCGCCGAAGGCGTCCCCGCCGGCTCGGTGTTTGCGGCCGCTTTTGGTGCTGAACAGCCGGTGGACAGCAACTCCAGCGAAGAAGGCCGCTCGCGCAACCGACGCGTGGAAATGGCCCCGATTCCGCGCCCCAAGGCCACTGACGCTGCGGACCACAGCGCCGATGGCCGCTGACGGCCACAGCACGCCGGCGCTGTTGCAGCGTTGGCGCAGCCAGGGACACGACCGCATCGACCCGGTGCAGTTCGCGTTCCTCGAAGCGCTGCAGCAGCGTGCCCACGGCCACGACGGCGCATTGCGCCGGGTGCTGGATGCACGCCTGCAGGTGCTGCTGGATGCTTACGCAGCGCGCATTGAAGCGCAGCCGGCGACGGCTGACGCAACGGCGCGCACCGCCGCTACCCTGCGCGACCTGCCCGCGCCGCGCAATGCCGACTACCCGCAGCTGCCCGCGTTGGCCGACTTCCGTGCAATGTGGGCCAGCCTGCGCACTGAAAGCCAGGTTCGCCAGACCCTGGCCCAGGAAGCGCCCAGCGACAGCGGGCCGCTCAATTCCAGCATGCTGGTGCACCGCACGCTGGGGTGGATGGGCGAGGTTTCACCCGGCTACCTGCAGCACTTCCTGGCTTACCTGGACAACCTGGCCTGGCTGGACACGCTGCAGCAGCGCGGCACCCTGCCCAGCCGCGACAGCGCCGCGCCCGGCGCGAAGCCGCGCCGCCGTACCGCGCGTTAGCCGCGCAGGGTGGCCCCGCCGTCCACGTAAAGATCGCTCATGGCGATGTGGCCGGCCTGGTCGGACAGCAGGAACATCACTGCCTGCGCCACGTCGTCGGGGTTGGCCAGCTTGCCCAGTGGAATACCGGCCTTGAAGGTCTCCGGCGTGCCGGCAATGACGCGCTGCGCGCCCTGGTCATCCGCCCACATGCCGGTCTGCATCGGCGTCAGCGTCGATCCCGGTGCGACGATGTTGCAGCGGATGCCATGCGGGGCCAGTTCCAGTCCCAGGCAGCGGGTGAACATGGTGGCGGCGGCCTTGGACGCGGCATAGGCCGCCATGCCATGGCGCGGCACGCCGGCCGCATTCGAGCTGACCGTGACGATGGCCCCACGCCGACGCGGCGTCATCACCCGTGCCAGTGCCCGCCCCAGATGGAACACGCCATCGCTGTTGACCGCGAACACGCTGCGCCACTGCGCATCGCTTATGCCGGTCACTTCACCGACCTGCAGCACACCGGCCACGTTGACCCCGAAGCCGATCGGACCGAGCTCGGCCTCCACCGCGCTGACCCGCGCATCAACCGCCTCGGCGCCACTGACATCCAGCGCATGCGCATGCAGGCGTGGATGGGCCGCTCGTACCGGCGCTTCACGGTCGGTCGCCACCACCACCGCACCGCTGTCCAGCAGCAGCTGCACCAGCGCCGCGCCAATGCCGCCTGCGGCACCGGTGACCAGCGCCACCGTGCCGTCGAATGCAGTCAGTTTCATGCCGTGGAATCCTTGTCTGAATCGAAATCGGAAAGATGCTGTGACAACCACGGGGCCAGCTGGGCCACCGCATCACGGCCGGTGAGTTCGCTGTGCAGGAACGGCAGCGGCATCGACGCCACGCGTGCTGCGTGCACCTGCCACAGCGATGACTGCAGCTGCGGACGCTGCACATGGTCACGCGCCGCACGCACATGTACCAGCGCGCCATCGTAGTGCCGATGATGATGCTCGCGGATCAGCCGGTTGGTGCCGGTCACCGCGCGTACCACGCCGTCCAGCACCGCGTCCGGCAGATGGCCCAGTGCGCTGTCACCGCGACGCAGGAAGTTCACGATGCGCTCGCGACTGTCCAGCTCCGGATGACCGTCCGGGTCGTAACCGGCAATCGCCAGCAGCGCCCGCAATGCGGCCACCGGATCGGGTTCGGGTTCTGCCCGCCAGCACTCGCTGGGATAGGCATCCAGCAGCACCAGTGCGCCCACCGCGCGGCCCTGCGCCTGCAGATGCACGGCAATGGCTTGGGCGATGATG
>JAEXNZ010000412.1 GCA_023439425.1 Pseudomonadota bacterium | reverse complement strand
CGTCATCCCCTTGAACGGAAAAAGAAAAAGCCCCGCAAGCGGGGCTTTTTCATGGCTCAAGGCCAACCGTTACAGCAACGGGCTCAAAGGCCAATGTCGGTTACTGCGCCTTGATCGCCATCGCCTGCATGCCGCTGCTGGACAGCTTCTGCTTGGCCTCGGCCAGCTCGCCGGCGGTGCCATACGGCCCCATCCGCACGCGGTACACGGTCTTGCCGCTGATCTGTGCCGATTCCACCCGTGCCGCCAGGCCCAGCATCGCCAGCTTGGCCTTGGTCGCCTCGGCGTCGCCGGAGGCCCCGAAGGCACCGGCCTGCAGGATGTAGCGGACGTTGCTGTCTTCAGCCGCTGCCGAAGTCGCTGCCGGGGTCGCTTCTGCCGGCTTGGGAGCCGCTGCGGTGGCGGTGGCAGCCGGCGCAGCCGTGGCGGGCGCTGCGGTTGTGGCGGGACGCTCGCTGACCGGAGCCGGCATCGTCGTTGCGGCCGGCGCTGTGGACGCCACCGAGGTGGACGTTGCCGCGGCCGCCGGTACCGGCCGACCTTCCAGTGCCGCCTGCGCGCGCTGGGCTTCCGCCTTGGCGCGACGCTGCTCTTCGGCACGCGTGCTGGCCGCCAGTTCCGCGTCCGACATTTCCACTTCCTTGCCGGGCAGCAGGGTGTAGAAGTCGTACTGGGTGGCAGCCGGCTTGGCCGGTTCGGTGGGCTTGGTCGCACCCGGGCGCGGCAGCTCGGTGCCCACGTCGGTGTCGGCGTCGCTCACCGGGGCCGGCTGCGCGTTCGGGTTCGGCTGCGGGCCTACCCGCAGGAAGCCGTCACCTTCGCTCTTGAACAGGTTCGGTGCCGCCAGGAACACCACTGCGGCAATCGCCACGCCGGCCACCAGCCACACCCATCCGGGCGTGCCTTGGCTGCTGTTGCGCCGTGCCTGACTCTTGCCGCGTCGTGCTGCCATTTACTGCTACTCCAGTGATTACATTTTTTCCGGGGCGGAAACGCCCAGGAGGTTCAAGCCATTGGCGAGCACCTGGCGCGCCGCGCACGCCAGCGTCAGCTTGGCATTACGCTCGGCATCGTCAGCCACCAGCACCTGCGTGCCGTGATACCACGTGTGGAAGGCGTGCGCCAATTCACGCAGATACTGCGCGATCAGGTGCGGTTCCAGTGCAATACCGGCCGCTTCCACCACTTCCGGGAAGCGCGACATTTCCACCATCAGCCACAGCGAAGCGTCGTCGCCCAGGGTTGCCAGCGACGCGACATCGCCCTGGCTGAAGCTCAGACCCTTTTCCTGGGCCTGGCGCAGCAGGCTGCACACGCGGGCGTGCGCATACTGCACGTAGAACACCGGGTTGTCATTGCTCTGCTGACGGGCCAGATCGATATCGAAGGTCAGCTGCGAATCCGGCTTGCGCGCAATCAGGAACCAGCGGGTCGCATCGCGGCCGGCTTCGTCGATCAGGTCGCGCAGGGTCAGGTAGCTGCCGGCACGCTTGGACAGCTTCACTTCCTCGCCGCCGCGCATCACCGTCACCATCTGGTGCAGCACGTATTCCGGCCAGCCCTTCGGAATGCCCACGTCCAGCGCCTGCAGGCCGGCGCGCACGCGTGCCAGCGAACCGTGGTGGTCCGCACCCAGTTCGGTGATGGCGCGCTCGTAGCCGCGCTGCCACTTGCTCAGGTGGTAGGCCACGTCCGGCAGGAAGTAGGTGTAGGTGCCGTCGGACTTGCGCATCACGCGGTCCTTGTCGTCACCGAAGTCGGTCGAACGCAGCCACAGCGCGCCGCCTTCCTCGTAGGTGTGGCCGGCCGCGTTCAGCTGGGCCACGGTCTCTTCGACCTTGCCGTCCTTGTACAGCGAGCTTTCCAGGAAGTAGATGTCGAAATCCACCCCGAATGCGGCCAGATCCTGGTTCTGCTCGTTGCGCAGGTAGGCCACGGCGAAGCGGCGGATGCCGTCCAGGTTGTCCGGATCGCGCTCGCCGACCACGGTGTGGCCTTCCAGCTCGACCTTGGCCCCGGCCAGGTAGGCATCGGCCACGTCCTGGATGTAGTCGCCGCGGTAGCCCGCTTCCGGCCAGCCGGCGTCGTCCGGCTTCAGGCCCTTGGCGCGGGCCTGGGTGGACAGCGCCAGATTCTCGATCTGCACGCCGGCGTCGTTGTAGTAGAACTCGCGCTTGGCGTTCCAGCCATTGGCGTCCAGCAGGCGCGCCAGGCAGTCGCCGATGGCGGCAGCGCGGCCGTGCCCGACGTGCAGCGGACCGGTCGGGTTGGCCGACACGTATTCCACGCCCACGGTGCGACCATTGCCGCTCAGGTTGTGGCCGTAATCAGCCCCTTCCTTCAGCACGAAGGCGGCCTCGCGCTGGTAGGCGCTGGCAGCCAGGCGGAAATTGATGAAGCCCGGGCCGGCGATGTCCACGCCGGTCACGTCGTCGCTCTTTGGCAGTGCATCGACCAGGGCCTGGGCCACGGCGCGCGGGTTGCTGCGCGCGGCTTTGGCCAGCAGCATCGCGGCATTGGTGGCGAAATCGCCGTGCTCACGGGTCTTCGGGCGTTCCACCACGAAGTCCGGGGTGAGGGTATCGGCCGGCAGCGTACCGTTGGCACGCAGGGCTTCAATGCCCTGGTTGATCAGGGCGCGGAGGAGATTTTTCACAAGGCCTGCTTTGAGACTGGAGCGGCGGAATCGGCAATTTTAGCCCAGATGGGCCCCAAACCATTGAACCGCCCCCCAGCGAGGGGGTAACCCGGCAGCGCCGGCCGTTGGCCGGCCCACGACGAACCGTGTACCCCCTCGACCTGACCGCCCCGTTCAGCCTCAAACCTGCCCCAACCACCCCCGCTCGGCCATCGACACCGGCTCCCCCTCCCCAACCACGATATGGTCCAGCAGCCGCACCCCGACCAGCTGCAGTGCCGCCTGCAGCTCCACGGTGACATGCCGGTCGGCCGCCGACGGTTCGGCATGCCCGGACGGGTGGTTGTGGCCGACGATCACGGCCGCCGCGTTGTGCAGCAGGGCATGGCGGGCGACTTCGCGGGGGTAGACCCCGGACGCATCGATCGTGCCCGAGAACAACTCTTCGAAGGCCAGCATGCGGTGGCGGTTGTCGAGGAAGAGGGCCGCGAAAACCTCCACCGGCCGGCTGCGTAGACGCTGCTTGAAGTAGCACTGGGCAGCGAGAGGGTCGCTGAGCAGTTCTCCCTGGGCGAGCTTCGCCGAGAGATGACGCCGGGCCAGCTCCAGACTTGCCACCAGCATGCATGCCTTGGCCATGCCCAGCCCCGGCAACTTCGACTGGTCCTTGGCCGGCATATCGAGCAGCCTCCGGAGAGGTCCGTGGGCCTCCAGCAACTCGCGCGCGATCTCCATGACGTGGCGTCCCTTTTGGCCGGTCATCAGCAGAAGTGCCACCAACTGGGTATCGGTCAACGCCGCCGGTCCGTTGGCGATCAAGCTTTCCCGAGGACGCTCGTCCTTTGGCCAGTCACTGACGTTCGGCATCACTCTTGCGTGCCTTGTACTTCCGGTCGGCCAAGACTGAGTAGATGCCAGTTGCGAGGCCAAGGATTGAAATCACGACTGAGGCGACGACCACGAACGTTGTCATCTCTTTTCTCCCGTTTGCTGATTGGCTGATGTGGAAAACCAGCTGCAATCGACAATGCGTGAATTGGTCTCGCAGCTTCGGATGGACGCTACGCTCTCCCTCAAGCAGCCGCGAGGCCATGAGCGACATCGGCCGGAAGTTTGCTGGCAAACCCGGAGTTCTCGATGGGGTGTGACTCGACCCGGCGAGCGCGCCAGTGTCGCCAATAGCCTCAACACTCTGATTCGAGCGATTCACAGACACTGTCTGTGCGCTAGCTGCAGCAGGCGGCCCAGGTGATGACAAGCCGGGTCCACGCCTTACAAACGGCCCTCGGCAGATGTTGCCGAGGGCTCTGTCTCAAACTGCTCTTTACTGCGCAGCGCCCCTCCCGGGTCCGCGATAACGCGACAACCAATGCGCATACGGTGCCGGCAGCGTCCACGCGGGATTCTCCTCACCCAGCGCAATCGCCAGCTGATACGGATAGTGCGGGTTGGCCAGATGCGCCCGCGCGATCAGCACCAGATCCATGCTGCCCTCGGCAATCGCCTTCTCCGCCATGTGCGGATCGTCAATGCACCAGCTGCCCGCCACCGGCATCTGCACGTCCTGCTTCAACCGCGCGGCCACCGGTACGAAGAAGCCCGGTCCCCACGGTGCCTTGCTGTTCAACGTGGAGAAGCCAATGCTGGCGTCGATCAGGTCCAGCCCGCCGTCGCGCATCTGCCGTACCAGTTGTGCGGCTTCGGGATAGAAGGTGTCGTCGTGGCCGTCGTATTCGACCACGCCAAAACGTGCGGTCAGCGGCAGGTGTTCCGGCCACACCGCGCGTACGGCGGCCAGGGTTTCCAGCAGGAACCGGCCCCGGTTCTCCGCGCTGCCGCCGTAGCGGTCGGTGCGCTGGTTGGCCACCGGCGAGAAGAAGCTCTGCGCCAGATAGCCGTGTGCGAAGTGCAGCTCCAGCCACTGGAAACCGGCCGCCAGTGCGCGTTTCGCTGATGCCACGAAGTCAGCCTGCACCCGGGCAATGTCGTCCAGGGTCATCGCACCGGGCACCTTCGGCAGGCCCGCACCGAAGGCAATGGCCGAGGGAGCCAAGGTAGGCCAGCCACGGCGGTCGCCCTCAGGGATGTGGTCATCGCCTTCCCACGGCAGGTTGGCGCTGGCCTTGCGTCCGGCATGGCCAATCTGGATGCCGGGCACCGCACCGGCGGCCTTGATTGCGCTGGCGACCCGGGCCATGCCCTCGATCTGCCCGTCTTCCCACAACCCTGCGCACCCGGGAGTGATGCGGCCTTCCGGCGATACAGCGGTGGCTTCCACGATCACCAGGCCGGCCCCGCCGCGCGCCATGCCGGCGTAGTGGGGCGCATGCCAGTCGCTCAGGTAACCCTCGTGCGCTGAGTACTGGCACATGGGCGGAATGGCGATGCGGTTGCGCAGGGTGATGTCTTTCAGCTGGAACGGGGTAAACAGAGCGGCCATCAGGGTCTCGGGTAGGGGAGTTTCACCTGATAAGGCTAGGGATCCCGGACCCATTGGTGCTCTAATGGCACCTTATCCTTTGGATAAGAGTTCGTTATGCGGAATCCGCATTGGTTGCGCTCATTCGCCACCGTCGCCAGTACCGGCGGCTTCACCCGCGCCGCCCATGCGCTGGGACTCACCCAGGCGGCGGTCAGTCAGCACGTGCGGCATCTGGAGGGCGAGTTCGGTCCACTGTTCATCCGCCGACCGCGCCAGGTTGAACTTACGCCTGCGGGCGTGGCGCTGCTGACCTACGTGCAGGAAACCGAGCGCGCCGAACGCCGCCTGCGGGCGAGCCTGAGTGACGCGGCTACCGACGTGGGCGAGGTGAGCTTCATCACCCCCGGCAGCGTCGGGCTGGCGCTGTACCCGATTCTGCTGGACTACCAGCAAAACCATCCGGGATTGTGCATCCGCCATCGCTTTGCTCCCGACCCGGACATCCTGCAGGCGGTGCTGCAGAAGCAGTACGAGCTGGGGTTGGTCACGCTCAAACCAGATGATCCTCGTCTGCTCGCCACCGCCTTCACCGAGGAATCATTGGAACTGGTGGTCCCTGCGGGCGAAGTGGCAGAGCAGTGGTCCGACCTGCAGCGACTGGGCTTCATCGACCATCCAGACGGTCGTGCCATGGCCACCCGCCTGCTCTCGCGCCGCTACCCGGGGAATCCCGGTGTCGGCACGCTGCCGGTGCATGGCTTCACCAACCAGGTGGCGCTGATTCTCGAGCCGGTCGCACGCGGGCTGGGATTTACTGTCATCCCGCGACACGCGCGCGAGTCGTTCGCACAACCGGAAGCGCTCCGCGTGGTGGACTGCGGCGAGCCGGTGGTCGATACGTTGTGGCTGATCCATCGCGCCGAATGGCCGCTATCGGGTCCGGCGCGGTGGCTGGTGGAGCAGTTGCGGGGCGTGCCGCGGTTTCAGCGGAGCCTTCGGCATTCACGTGCTTGAACACCCCCCCCCAAACCGGCAATCATCCATAAGCAGCTGCCAGTCTCCGGCCGCCCAAGTTTCCCACCAAGGATGATCATGGCGCGTTGCAGTCGTTCTCTGATTCTCTGCACCTGGACTCCGGTTTTGGTTGCCGGCCTGCTTTCGCCCGGGTTTGCCGTAGCGGACGATGTGCCCGACTTCAGCACCGCGCTGCGCCGCCAGTTGGTACTGGATACCGCGCCCGACCAGCGATTCTCCATCGACGAACGCATGCGCCATTACGGCGTGCCCGGTGTCAGCGTGGCGGTGGTCGAGAATTGTCGGATCGTCGAGGCGCGCGGATTTTTGAGCGTTGCGGGGTTCAAGGGCTATCCGCGTGACCAGCCGTTACCCAGCCTGGAGCAGATACTCGACGGCACCGCGCCGGCCAATACGCCAGATCGGCAACTGGGGTCTGGGTGTGGAAGTCTCGCCCGAAGGCAAGCCGAGAAAGTTCAGCCACACCGGAGCGCCCGTGGGGTATCGCACCCTCTGGCTGATGTACCCCGACACCTGCCAAGGTGCCGCCATCATGACCAATGCCGATGAAGGCATGACGTTGACCCACGAGATTGCCCGCGCGCTTGCCGATACCTGGCGGTGGCCGGACTTGGCACCGTCGAGCATGGTCAGCACCACTGCGCTCACCCCGGAGATCTCGACCCGGTTTGTCGGGGAGTATCAGCTACGCGATTTCCCGGCCGAGCGCTTCGAAGTCACCGTGCAGCCAGAGGGCCATCTGGGCTGGTCGCGCAAGGGCCGTGGCCTGCGTGATCTGGTTGCCAAAGGGCCGATGGAACTGGTCTCGCCTGACAGCGGGATGCG
>JAEXNZ010000039.1 GCA_023439425.1 Pseudomonadota bacterium | reverse complement strand
CCTGTAGGCTCGTCAAAAACATCCATGTTTTTGACGGTCCCGCAAACCCACCCCGGCACGCCCCAGACAGTTGGCCGGTGGCCATGGAAGATCAAAAGCCATTCGCGCTGCCCCGGTGGGATCGGTCGACAGACGATCGCCGTGAAACGGACAACATCCGGTAACGCATGACAATGGATCGGGACCGCCGTTGACTTTGATCTTCGATGGCCACCGACCCACTGTCGATGGTGGGTCGGGATGGGCTGGAGGGGGCGTGAGCCGCATGGATGCGGCGATCGAGCTTACATGGACGTACTTGCAGCGTCCCCCGGAACGCCCGTCCCGAGCCGCCAAGCCAGAGATGCCGTGAGCGCGGGCTGTTCGCCTGAATCCAACAGCAGCCGGGCAAGCCCGGCTCTACGTACATCGTGCAATCAGGCAATCAGGCAGACAGGCAATCAGGCAACCATCACGCCTCGGCGAACGCCGGGCGGGTGAGGTTGTCGGCGTCGCCTTCGGTGCACATCACTTCGTCTTCGATGCGGATGCCACCGTAGGGGCGGAAGAAGTCCACGCGGCTCCAGTCGATGCTGTCGCCGTGGCCGCGCTGCTTCACTTCGTCCAGCAGCATGTCGATGAAGTACACGCCCGGTTCGATCGTCACCACCATGCCCGGTTCCAGCGTGCGGGTCAGGCGCAGATAGGGGTGGCCCTGCGGCCGTTCGATGCGGCCGCCGCGGTCGCTGGCCGCGAAGCCGGCCACGTCGTGCACCTGCAGGCCGATCAGATGACCCAGGCCGTGCGGGAAGAACGCCGCGCTCACGCCCGTAGCCAGCGCCGCTTCCGGCGACACCTTCAGCACGCCGAAGTCCTTCAGGATGCCCATCAGCGACAGATGCGCGTCCACGTGCAACTGCTTGTAATCCACGCCCGCGCGCACGCCCGTGCACATCTGCTGCTGCGCCGCGTCCACGGCCGCGATCATCGCTTCGAATTCGTCGTGGCCCGACGCGGCGTAGGTGCGCGTGATGTCACTCGCATAGCCGAACGCGCTGGCACCGGCGTCGATCAGGAAGCTGCGCAGCGGCTGCGGCGCGGTCTTGCCCAGGTCGGTGTAATGCAGCACCGCCGCATGCTCGTTCAGGCCCACGATGTTGCCGTAGGGCAGCTCGTTTGCATCCTGGCCGACCGCGCTGCAGTAGGCCATGTGGATCTCGAACTCGCTGGCACCCGCGCGGAACGCCGCTTCCGCTGCGCGGTGGCCGCGCACGCCCAACTGCTGGGCCTGGCGCATCACTGCGATCTCGTACGGGGTCTTCACCGCCCGGTGCCAGTCCAGGTAGTGCAGCACTGCTTCCGGGTTGTTCGGCACGAACGCGCCCAGCGCGCTCTGCGGTTCACCCAGGATCGCGCAGCGTGCCGCGTCGGCCGGCAGCAACGCCAGCGCCTGGTCCGGGGTGCGGATTATCTCGATGTCGAAGTGCTCCACCCACCAGCCGCTGGGCGCGTCCGGCACTACGTGCCAGTAGTCGAACGGCTGGTGGAAGATCACCTTCGGGCGCTGGCCCGGGGTGTACACCACCCAGCTGTTCGGCACCTTGGTCAGCGGCAGCCAGGCCTTGAAGTTCGGGTTCACCGCATACGGGTAATCGCGGTCGTCGAACATCTGGTAGTGCAGCGTGCCGCTGGGAATCACCAGGTGGTCGAAACCACCGCGCGCCAGCGCCTCGTCGGCGCGCTGGGCAAGCACGCGCACGTGATGGGAATACAGGGCGGCGAGGTCGGGCAGGGTCATTGCGGCAGCTCACAGGGCAGTGCGGATTGCAGTCCCTGATTTTGCCGCAATTGCGCCGGGTCTGCTGTGCAGGAACCGGCGCTCAGGTCGCCGAAGTCTCCTGCTCCACCCAGGCCTTCAGCAGCTCCCGGTGTTCCCGGCTCAGGGTGAGGAAACGGAAGCCGGTCCAGAACTGGCCCGGTGCATTGCTTTCCTCGTGCCACAACAGGTGTGCGCCCACGTCCAGCGGCAACGGCTGACCACCGGGGCCAGGAATGGCGAAGCGGAACTGGAACAGCGCGTCGTCGTTCATCGGCACCGAGGCAATCATCAGCATGCCGGTTTCCGAAACGTTACCCAGCCGCCCAATAACGGCCTCGGCCATCATGTCGGTGACCGGAATCTGCTCGGTTACCTCGCGGCGACGTGCGCGGCGAGTGTTCTTGTCGTCGGTCATGCCGTTCCCTCCGCTCCCGCACCGCCGCCGCCAGCCAGCGAGCGCAGGGTGCGCAGCGTGGCCTGCCAGGCGCGGTCGATCAACCGGCTCTTGTCTTCATTGACGATGCGTGCCTGGCCGTGGGCCATCAGTCGCGCCAGCCCGTCCAGCGAATGCTCGGCCACCTTCTGCCCGCGCGGGTTCACAAACAGCGCGTTGTCGGTGATCAGGCTGTACCAGGACAGGCGCTGTCGGCGCACGTCGCCCTGCTGGTTGGTGGTGAATTCAAACCAGGTGCCGAACGGCAGCGTGCGCAACTGCTTGTACAGCTCTTCTTCGGCGGCGCTGCGCGCCAGCGGGGCGGTCTTGCGCGGGTCATGCCCGTCGGACTGCTCGCCCAGCCGGCTGCGCGCGCGCAGTCGCGCGGTCAGTTCAGTGCGCGAGCTGCTTTCGTCCTCGCCACCGGGCGTGGAAAGCCGGCGCGAAATGGCCGCGGCCTCGTCATGGTGGTAGCCCACCTGCAGCAGGGCGGCTTCCACTTGATGGCCGAGTTCGACATCGGAATCGGCGCTGCCGGGAGCCTGGCAGGTGATTTCGGCAATGCGCGCGGTTTCCTGCGTGCGCTGCTGCCACTGTTCAGAGCCTTCGCCGTTGCGCAGCAGGGTCAGGGTCAATACGTCCGACCAGGCCTGCTTCAGCAGCGACTGCACGAAGCGCGGCGGTGCGGCGTCGGCGCACAGCTGCTCGATGCTGGCCCCGGCCTGCTGCTTGGCGGATTCGAGGCGTTCCTTGCCGCGTGCCGCTTCCACATGGCGGCGCTCGGCCAGCTCGGCCTTGTGCGCCAGTGCGCGGAAGTGCTGCTGGATCTCGTCGTTGGCGGCCTCGAACACTGTCGCGTCGCCCTGGTAGTCGGTGACCACCTTGTCGACTGCACGGTCGAGCTTCTGCACCAGCTGCGGGTCGACATCTTCCTCGCCCAGCCAGTTCGCGCCGGCCTCGGCCACCGCGTTGAGCAGTTCACGCGCCGGGTGCTGGTCGCGGACGAAGAACGCCGGGTCGCTCAGTGCGGCGCGAGCGACCGGCACCTGCAGTCGGGTCAGCAGGTCCACGGCGGCGGCATCGGGCCGCACCTCGCGCTGGATCTGTCCGTACAGCATGTTCAGCAGGTCGAAGGTGTCGTTGTCCTTGACCGACAGGCTGGCCTGCGGGCCGTGGTCGGCGCGCATCTGTGCCAGCAGGGCGTTGTGCAGGTCGGCCATGCTGCGGCGGGCGCTGGCGACCTGCGGCTGCAGCTTGGCCAGGGTGGCATGCAGGCTGGCGCTGGACAGCGCGTGGGTGGGCTCGGCGGGTGCTTCGCCGCCGGGCAGGGGGCCGGCAGCAACCGTGTCGGTCGCGCCGACGGCGTCCGCTGTTGTCGCGCCAGGTGCGCCACCGGGCTGGCCGGGCACGGGCAGGGGCCGCGGCGTGAGGCCGGTGCCCGGGTCTGCCACCGGCGGCCCGGACGCGGAACCGGTGCCGACGGCCGCGCCGCCGTGCGCGTGGCGCGCTGCTTCCAGCAGTTGATGCAGTGCCGACAATGCCGGTGCGTTGAGGTCAGCTGCGCCGGCTCCGGGCGCGGGGCTGGCTGTGCCGCCCGCTGCGCCCGTTGGCGACGACGGCGCAGGCGCACCGATCACTTCCTCGGTCATCGCCGCCCAGCTGCCGCTGCTGGCCGAACCGCTCCAACCGGTCAGCGGGCGCGCCGCCGCGCCGCCGGCCTTGCGCCAGGCTCCGGCCGGACCGCGCTCGGGGCCGGTGACGATGCGGCGGGTGGTGGCCGAACGGGCCAGGTAGGGCGTGTAGACCAGGCCGGGCAGGATGCCTTCGTGGGCCAGCAGGATGTTGGCGCGTTCCAGTAGTTCGCCCAGCCGCTCCAGCAGCTGGTGATCGAACACACGGTACAGCGCCAACTGGGTTTCCAGCCCCAGCTCGAACTGTTCGCCCAGTTCGCGGGCGATCCGGCACAGCACGTAGGGGCCGAACGGCAGGTCCTCGACGTCGAACTCCGGGCCGGCGGCCAGCACGCCGAAGCGCTGGCCCAGCAGCTGCAGGGCGCTGGCGGAGCGTTGCGCCTCGCGGCGCGTGATGTCGGCCAGCACGATGTCGCGATCGATATCAGTATCGGTGACCAGGGTGAGGGTGGTGGCTGTGACGGCGACGGGCGCGGCGGGTTCATGCCGCACGCGCGGCTCGCGCAGTTTGGCCAGCGCTGTCCCCAGCGCGTCCAGGAAGCGCGGTGCGAACTGCGCGTCCACTTCATGCAGGCGGCGTGACTGGGCCAGGATGTCCGCCTGGATCTGGCTGTTGCGCGCGCGCTCGGCGTCGCGGAACAGCTCGCGTTCCAGTTCGACGATGGTCAGCTTCAGCGGGTTGGCCAGGGTCTGCGCGGCCAGCGCATGCAGCGCGGCCAGCAGGCGGCGCACGCGTGGCGGTGCATCGACGCTGGCGAAGCGGCTGGTGTCGGGTGGCAATGGCGGTGCGGACGCAGACATCCGTTGTTGGTTCCGGCTCCCCTGTAGAGTACGGAATCTAACGTTTTCGCAGGTTTCCTGCCATAAGGGGTGTCCCTACGCTGCGTGGGCCGGCCAATGGCCGGCGCTTCCGGATTGCGCAGTAGAGCGGGGCTTGCCCCGCTGCGGTTGCGTCGGTGCTTCAGCCGGGCAAGCCCGGCTCTACATTCGCTGCCGCGTCACGGCAGAAACAACCCCACCACGTCATTGGTAAACCGCCGGCCCAGCTCGGTGGGCACTGCGCGTTCAGCGTCCAGCGTCATCCAGCCACGTTCGACCGCAGTGCGCAGCGGCTCGGCGATTACCTGCCGCTCCAGCCCGGTCCGCGATTCGAAGTCCTTCAGCGCGAACCCTTCGTGCAGGCGCAGCAGGTTCAGCATGTACTCGAACGGCAGCCGCGCCGCATCGATCACATCGTCACCGCCAATCGAGGCGGGCGTGCCCGCGGTGTCCATGTAGGTCTGCGGATGCTTGTGCTTCCAGCGGCGCAGCACGTGCTGTTCGGCTCCGGAGCTGATCTTGCCGTGCGCGCCGGCACCGATACCCAGGTAATCACCGAATCGCCAGTAGTTCAGGTTGTGCGCGCTCTGCCGTCCGGGGCGGGCGTAGGCGCTGACCTCGTACTGCGCGTAACCGGCGTCGGCCAGCATGCGCTGGCAGTGTTCCTGGATGTCCCACGCCGCATCGTCATCGGGAATGCCCTGCGGCGGGCGGGCGAAGAACACCGTATTCGGCTCCAGCGTCAACTGGTAGTGCGACACGTGGGTGGGCTGCAGGGCGAAGGCGCGTTCCAGGTCGTGCTCGGCCTGGGCCAGGGTCTGCTCCGGCAACGCATACATCAGGTCGATGTTGAAATTGTCGTAGCCGGCGTCCTGGGCCAGCTTCACCGCACGCTCGGCTTCGCCACTGTCGTGGATGCGGCCCAGCCCCTTCAGCGCGTCGTCGTTGAAGGTCTGGATGCCGAAGCTGATCCGGTTCACCCCGGCCGCGCGGTAGCGGTCGAAGCGGCCGTGCTCGGCGGTGCCCGGGTTGGTTTCCAGGGTCACTTCCAGATTCGGGGCGAAGCGCAGCCGTGCCGAGGCCGCCTGCAGGAAGCGGTCGATCGCCTCGGGCGGGAACAGGCTGGGGGTGCCGCCGCCGAAGAACACGCTGTTCACCACCCGGCCCCAGACCAGCGGCAGGTCCTGGTCGAGGTCGCGGATCAGCGCGTCGATGTAGGCGTCAAAGGGCAGCTCGCCCTTGCCCGCATGCGAGTTGAAGTCGCAGTACGGGCATTTGCGCACGCACCAGGGCAGGTGCACGTACAAGGACAGCGGCGGTGGCACCAGCGACACGCCATGGTCGTGGTCGCAGTGTTCGCCCGGAAGGTGGCAATGATGGTCAGACATGATTCGGGGTGACGTTCAGACGCGCATGGCGCGTCTCTACAGATGGGTCAACTTCTGCTTCAGGATCTGCAGCGCCTTGGCCCGATGGCTCATTGCGTTCTTCAGGTCCGGAGCCATTTCCGCCGCGGTCTGCTGCAGCACCGGGTCCAGGAACAGCGGGTTGTAGCCGAAGCCATGACTGCCGCGCAGCTCATCAAGGATCTCGCCTTCCCAGCTGCCTTCGCAGATCAGCGGCTGCGGGTCGTTGGCATGACGCAGCAGCACGATCACCGCGTAGAAGCGCGCGGTGCGGCGCTCAGCAGGCACATCACGCAGCGCCTCCAGCAGCTTGGCGTTGTTGGCCGCGTCGTTGGTCGGGCTGCCGGCGTAGCGTGCGCTGTACAGGCCGGGGGCTCCGTCCAGTGCATCCACGATCAGACCGGAGTCGTCGGCCAATGCCGGCAGACCGGTGCTGGCGCAGGCATGACGCGCCTTGATCAGCGCGTTCTCGACAAAGGTGAGGCCGGTTTCGGGCACGTCGCTGACGCCCAGTTCGCCCTGCGCCACGATCTGCAGCGGCAGGCCGGCCAGCATGGCCTGCAGTTCCTTCAGCTTGCCGGCGTTGCCGCTGGCCAGTACCAGTTTCATTGTTTCGGCTCCAGCAGGTCCCAGGTGTTGCCGTACAGGTCGCGGAACACCGCGACGGTGGCGTAGCTTTCCTCGCGCGGGCTTTCCAGGAACTCGACGCCGGCCGCCTGCATGGCCGCGTGGTCACGCCAGAAGTCGTCGGTGTTCAGGAAGAACCCGACCCGGCCACCGGTCTGGTTGCCGATCCGCGAACGCTGTTCGTCGTTGCTGGCACGGGCCAGCAGCAGCGCGGCGGCGCTGCCGTCGGTCGGGCCGACCACCACCCAGCGCTTGCTGCCCTGGTCGATGTCCTCCAGCAGGGCAAAGCCCAGCTTGCCCGTGTACCAGACAATGGCCTCGTCGTAATCGGCCACCACCAGGGTGGTCAGGGCGATCCGGCGGTTCACGGCTGGGCCAGCGCGGCCTGCTGGGCCGCGAGCAGGTCGGTGCAGCCCTTTTCGGCCAGCACCAGCAGGGCATCCAGCTCCTCGCGACGGAAGGCGTGGCCTTCGGCCGTGCCCTGCAGTTCGATGAAACCGCCGCCGTCGTTCATCACCACGTTCATGTCGGTGTCGCAGTCGCTGTCTTCGGCGTAATCCAGGTCCAGCACCGGGGTGCCGCGGTAAATGCCGACGGAAATGGCCGCGACCGCGCCG
>JAEXNZ010000028.1 GCA_023439425.1 Pseudomonadota bacterium | reverse complement strand
GCAGGAAGCCCGCAACGAGCCCGCGGTCGTGCTGGTACCTGGCCCGGTGCGTGCCGCGCTGGCCCGCCTGGTCCGCCACAGCGTTCCGTCGCTGTCGGTCCTGGCCTACAGCGAGGTACCCGAGGACAAGCGGCTGAAGCTGGTCGGCACGATCAGCTGAGCCGGAACTCCGACAGTACAGCGTCAGAAAACGGACACCACTTCGAACATCACGCAGCAGGAACAGAAGGGAAACCCGGACCGTGCAGACCACCGACAACCAGCGCTTCCCTTCACCCGAACAGCCGCCCAAGTCCCGGTACCACAGCATGAAAATCAAACGCTTTGTCGCTCCCGATATGCGCTCGGCCATGAACCTGGTGCGCAAGGAACATGGCCCTGACGCCGTGATCCTGTCCAATCGCCGGATCGAGGAAGGCGTTGAGATCGTTGCTGCCGCCAACTACGACGAAGGCGCGGTGCAGCGTGCGCTGGAAGCGGCACGCAAGGACGTGGCCCCGCCGCCGCCGGCCCCGCGTCCGCGCAGCGCCGCCGATGCGATGATCGCCGCAGTCACGCGCCGCAAGCCGGCCGCGCAGGCAGCCGAACCGGTGGCCGCCACCACGTCGGCGGTTGCCGCGCTGGCCCGCGCCGCCGTCGGTGCCACCGGCCGTACCCTGGACACCGCCAACGAGAACGTGCCGCCGCCGGGCAGCAGCGGCTTTGCCGCCACCCTGGCCCGCGCCAACCCGCAGCCGTTGATGGATGCCCTGCCGGAGCAGATATTCGCCCCGTTCAATGTGGAACAGGCTGCCGCCGCCGAACGCGCACCGGCTCCGATGCCGGCACCGGCTCCGGTGGCCCCGCCTGCCAAGGTCAACCGCGCCCGCTTCATCATCGACCCGCCGATGGACGACGAGCCGGTGCTGGACATGCGCGCATCGGTGGCACGCCCGGTGCCGCCGCCGATGCCGGCCCAGCAGATGCAGCACATCCCGGCCGAAGCCGCGATCGCCCCGCTGTGGGAAACCGTGCCGATGGTGCCGGTGACCACGCCGGTCGCCGCGCTGAATCCGATTGAAGACTCGCCGGTGTTTGCCCCGGTTGCCGAGGTCGCCCCGGTTGCCGAGGTCGCCCCGGTCATCGAGGTGGCACCGGTTATTCCGGCTCCGGTCGTCCCGGCACCGATGGCCCCGCTGGCCCCGGCCGCGCCGATGGCGTGGATGGCTCCGGCCAGCCGCGAACCGGCTGCCCGCCCGCTGGCCCCGATGAGCGCCGCCAATGAACCGGCGGAACTGCCGGTCGCCCTGGCCGCTGCGGTCGAGGCCATGGAAGCACCGGTCCTCGCCCCGACCGTGGTGCCGACCCCGGCACCGGCGTTGAACCTGGTTCCGCGCGACGACGAAGAGCTGCGTCAGCTGCGTCACGAAGTGGCCGGCATGCGCCAGGTCATCGAACGCGAAATGACCCGCTTCACCGACGAGCGCCTGCGCGGCTCTGCGGTGCGCGCCGCCGCGCTGGACCTCATGGACGAGTACGGCTTCGACGCCGGCATCAGCCGCGACGTGGCCCTGCAGATCCCGCTGGACACCGAAGCCCATCGTGGCCGCGGGCTGATGCTGGGCCTGCTGTCGCGCAAGCTGCCGATCGCCCCGATCGACCCGCTGGAAGCCGGTGGCGTGATCGCCCTGGTCGGCCCCACCGGTGCCGGCAAGACCACCACCATCGCCAAGCTGGCCTCGCGCTTTGCCGAAGCCCATGCCCCGCGTGACGTCGCCCTGGTCACCACCGACACTGGCCGCATCGGTGCCCGCGAACAGCTGTACGGCTTTGGCCGCCAGCTCGGCATCGCCGTGCACGAGGCCAACAGCGGCAGCGACCTCACCCAGCTGCTGGAGCGCCTGAAGGACTACAAGCTGGTGCTGATCGACACCGCCGGCCTCGGCCCGCGCGACCGCGCCCTGGCTGCCCAGCTGCAGTGGCTGCGTGCCGCCCGCCAGATCCGCCCCCTGCTGGTGCTGCCGGCCACCACCAGCTTCGGCGCCATGGACGAAGTGGTCCGTCGCTTCAGCGCCGCCAACCCGCAGGGCGTGGTGCTGAGCAAGCTGGACGAGACCGGCCGCTTCGGCACCGCCCTCTCGGTGGCCGTCGACCACCGCCTGCCCATCACCTGGGTGACCGACGGCCAGGACGTTCCTGAAGACCTGCACCGGGCCACCGCCGCCAATCTTGTACTTCGCCTTGAAGATTTGCGCCGCGCGGCCGATATGCCCTGCAACCCGGAGTTGAACCATGCCGTCGCGTGAGTACGCCAAGCTGACCCAGAATTTCCCGCTGTCGGCCACCCGCAGCCAGCCGCTGGGCCCGGTCCGCACCATCGCCGTCAGCGGCGGCAAGGGCGGCGTGGGCAAAACGAACGTCTCGGCCAACCTGGCCGTGGCGCTTGCCGACATGGGCAAACGCACCCTGCTGCTCGACGCCGACCTGGGCCTGGCCAACATCGACGTCATCCTGGGCTTACAGCCGAAGCTGACCCTGGCCGACCTGGTCGCCGGGCGCTGCACCCTGGACGAAGTGATCATGGAAGGCCCCGGCGGCGTGCTGGTGGTGCCGGCCGCGTCCGGCCGCCGTCACATGGCCGAGCTGCAGCCAGCCGAACACGTCGGTCTGGTCAACGTGTTCTCGGAACTGGAGCGCGAGCTGGACTTCATGATCGTCGACACCGCTGCGGGCATCACCGACGGCGTGCTGACCTTCTGCCAGGCCGCCCAGGACACCGTGGTGGTGGTCTGTGACGAACCCGCCTCGATCACCGATGCCTACGCACTGATCAAAGTGCTGTCGCGCGAGCGCGGCGTCGACCGCATCCAGGTCGTGGCCAACATGGCCCGCGATCCGAATGAAGGCCGCGTGCTGTACGAAAAGCTGAGCCGGGTCTGCGACAAGTTCCTGGCGGATGTCTCGCTGAACTATCTGGGCTGCGTGCCGCAGGACGACTGGCTGCGCCTGTCGGTGCAGCGCCAGCAGCCGGTGGTCAAGGCCTACCCGTCCAGCCCGGCCGCGCAGGCCATCACCGAAATCGCCCGTCGTACCGCGCGCTGGCAGGCTCCGACCGAACCGCGCGGCGGCGTCGAGTTCTTCCTCGCACGCATCCTCAAACAGCGTGGGGTGGCCGCATGAAAGGTGCCGCGCAATACAAAGAGGTGCAGCGTGCCGCTGCCACCGAGTGCATTGCCCAACACTCGGACCTGGTACGGCGCATCGCCCACCACCTGGCCGCGCGCCTGCCGGCCAGCGTGGAAATCGACGATCTGATCCAGGCCGGCATGATGGGGCTGATCGAAGCGTCGCGCAGCTATGACGCCGACCAGGGTGCCTCGTTCGAAACGTATGCCTCGATCCGCATCCGTGGGTCGATGATCGACGAGATCCGTCGAGGCGACTGGGTGCCACGCTCCGTGCACCGTCGTGCCCGCGATGCCGCCTCGGCGATCCGCAAGCTGGAACAGAGCACCGGCCGCGCGGCCAGCGCCACCGAAGTGGCCGCCGCGATGGAGATGCCGCTGAACGAGTATCTGCGCCTGATGGAAGATGCCGCGCGTGGCCAGGTGCTCAGCTTGGAATCGCGCATCGAAGACCAGGGCGAGCTGGACACCGTGGCCCAGGGTGGCCCGACCCCGCAGCAGGTGCTGGAGCGCGGGGAGTTCGGCCGCGAACTGGGCGCCGCCATTGGCCTGCTGCCCGAACGCGAACAGCTGGTGCTGTCGCTGTACTACGAACAGGAATTGAATCTGAAGGAGATCGGCGCGGTACTCGGCGTAAGCGAGTCGCGCGTCTGCCAGATCCACGGCCAGGCGGTGCTGCGCCTGCGTGGCCGACTGAAGATCTTCGAGGCGGCCGACGCCGGCCTCGAGAACACTTGATACCGAGGAAAGTGCTTTGAACAAGAACATGCGTATCCTGATCGTCGACGACTTCTCGACCATGCGTCGTATCGTCAAGAACCTGCTGGGCGATCTGGGCTTCACCAATACGGCCGAAGCCGAGGACGGGCATGCCGCATTGGCGCTGCTGAACAGCCAGCCGTTCGATTTCGTGGTCACCGACTGGAACATGCCGGTGATGACCGGCATCGACCTGCTCAAGGCGATCCGCGCCGACGCCAAGCTCAAGACCCTGCCGGTGCTGATGGTGACCGCCGAAGCCAAGCGCGAGCAGATCATCGAAGCGGCCCAGAACGGCGTCAACGGCTACATCATCAAGCCGTTCACCGCGGTCACGCTGTCCGAGAAGCTGGACAAGATCTTCGAACGACTGGCAGCGAGCGCCTGATGGAAACCCTCAGCGACAAGTCAGCGCTGGTGCAGCGCCTGCAGGATGCCCTGGCCGCACTGGAAAGCGGCGACGAAGCCGGCTGGCGTCGGGAAATCGACGCGCTGGCCGCGCTGCGCACCCAGCCGATGATGGCCGGGCTGAACCGGCTGGCACGCGAGCTGGGCCAGGCACTGGGCGAACTGCCCACCGTGCCCACCGAGGCCGGTGAGCTCGATGACGCCTGCGCACGCCTGGACCATGTGGTGGCGATGACCGAACAGGCCACACATCGCACCCTGGATCTGGCCGAGGAATGCCGTGCGCTCACCGAGCAGCTGCGTGCCGAAGGCTTGAACCCGGAGCAGGACCAGCAGCTGGACCGCATCCGCCACAACCTGACCGAAATCGCGCTGACCCAGAGCTACCAGGACCTCACCGGCCAGATCATCCGCCGCGTGGTGGGGATCGTGCGCCGCGTGCACGAAGGCTTTGGTGCGCTGGGCCTGCCGCCGCCGAACGAAGACGACCGCAAGAAGCAGGACAACGGGCTGGCCGGCCCCGCCGTCAACGGGCTGGACCGCCATGCGGTGTCGCAGGTCGACGCCGATGACCTGCTTTCCGATCTAGGGCTTTAAGACCATGAGTGCTGTTCCAGACGATATCGCCGCTGACTTCATCCTCGAGGCCCAGGAGATCCTGGATCGCCTCGGCGAACAGCTGGTCACGCTGGAACAGGCCCCGCAGGACGCCGACCAGCTCAACGCGGTGTTCCGCGGCTTCCACACCCTCAAGGGCGGTGCCGGCTTCCTCGGCATCCAGGCGATGGTGGAACTGTGCCACGCCGCCGAGGAAACCCTGGGCATGGCCCGTTCCGGCCAGGCCGTGCTGCAGGCACATCACTTCGATGCCGCGCAGCAGTCGCTGGACTACCTGCAGTCGATGCTGGACTCGGTCTCCGCCGGTGAAGAACCGGGCTATGCACCGCCCGCGCTGATTGCCCAGTTCGACGTCAACGGCGGTGCCCCTGCCCCGGTCGCGGCCGCACCGACTGCGGCTGCGGCAGCACCGGCCAGCGACCTGATCACCGATGACGAATTCGAGGCGCTGCTCGACCAGCTGCACGGTGGCGCTGCGCCTACCGCGAAGAAGGCGGACGACGGCCTGATCGGCGAAGACGAATTTGAAGCCCTGCTGGACCAGCTGCACGGCGGTGCCGCCCCGGGCGCGCGCCCGGTCGCTGCAGTCCCGGCCGTTGCGCCGGCCCCGCGCCCCGCCGCGGCCCCAGCGCCTGCCGCTGCTCCGAAGCCCGCCGCCAAACCGGTTGCCGAAGCCGAGCACACCGTGCGCGTGGACACCAAGCGCCTGGACGCCATCGTCAACCTGATCGGCGAACTGGTGCTGTCGCGCAACCGGCTCAAGACCCTGCGTGCGCGCCTGCACGATGAGGAGCTGGACCGCGCCGTCTCCACTCTGGACATCGCCACCGCGCGCCTGCAGTCGGCGGTCATGCGTACCCGCATGCAGCCGGTCGGCAAGGTGTTCTCACGCTTCCCCAAGGTTGCCCGCGACGTGGCCCGCAACCTGAAGAAGGAAGTGGAGCTGGAGCTGATCGGCGCGGATACCGAACTGGACCGCAACCTGGTTGAAGCGCTGGCCGACCCGCTGGTGCACCTGGTCCGCAACGCGATCGACCATGGCGTGGAAATGCCCGACCTGCGCGAAGCGCAGGGCAAGCCGCGCAGCGGCCATGTGCGCCTGTCGGCCCAGCAGGAAGGCGACTACGTCAGCATTGAAGTGCAGGATGACGGGGCCGGCATCGATCCCGAGCGGCTGCGCACCAAGGCCCGCGAAAAGGGCCTGATCGATCCCGAAGCCGCCGCGCGTCTGAGCAGCGAGGAGTGCCTGCATCTGGTGTTCCTGCCCGGCTTCTCGACCAAGCAGGAAGTCACCGATATCTCCGGCCGCGGCGTCGGCATGGACGTGGTGCAGTCGCGCATCCGCGAACTCAGCGGCCAAATCCAGATCCAGTCCGAACTGGGCCGTGGCAGCCGCTTCATGATCCGCGTGCCGCTGACCCTGGCCATTCTGCCGACCCTGCTGGTGCAGGCCGGCGAGGACGTCTATGCGCTGCCACTGGCCCGCGTGATGGAAGTCCTGCACGCCCCCAACTCGCAGCTGGGCTGGTTCGACGGCCGCGCCGTGCTGGACCGTCGCTCGCACACCTTGCCCTTGGTCGACCTGCGCCACTGGTTGGCGGTCGAACCGGTGGCCTCGCCGCTGCTCACCATCGTCGTGCTGCAGGCCGGCGAAGCCCGCTTCGGGCTGGTGGTGGACCAGGTCCGCGGTCGCGAGGAAGTGGTGATCAAGCCACTGCCCAAGACCCTGCGCGGCCTGCGCGGCTACGCCGGAGCGACGCTGATCGGGGATGGACGCATGGCCCTCATCCTGGACGTCGACGGTTTGCGCTGACGTAGAGCCGGGCTTGCCCGGCTGAACGCGCCGATGAAATTGTCACGCCCGGAAATGTGAACTCCGTCCACCCTGCGACACCCGGTCACTCAAGACCGCTTCATGCCCGCCGATACCCGAACAATGGACAGACTCAGCCTCATCGGACTTTTCCTCGCCCTGGCCTCGCTGGTCGGCGGCAGCATCCTCAAGGGAGCCGGTCTGGCGTCGCTGTGGTCGCCGGCCGCTTTTGTGATCGTGATCGTGGGCACCCTCGCCGCGATCCTGCTGCACACCTCGCCGGCGGTGTTCAAGCACGCTTTCAAGATCGTGCGCTGGATCGTGCGCCCGCCCGGCAGTGACCGCCAGGACCTGATCCGCCAGATCGTGGAGTGGAGCAACATCGCCCGTCGCCAGGGCCTGCTGGGCCTGGAAGCCCAGGTGGATGCGCAGGACGACCCGTTCCTGCGCAAGGGCCTGCAGCTGCTGGTTGACGGCGTCGAGCCCGAGTCGATCCGGCACATGCTGGAGATCGAGCTCAGCAACCAGGAAAGCCAGGACCTGGCCGCGTCCAAGGTATTCGAAGGCATGGGCATCTATGCCCCCACCCTCGGCATCATCGGCGCGGTACTGGGCCTGATCGCGGTGATGAAGAACCTCGCCGACCCGAGCAAGCTCGGCCACGGCATCGCCGCCGCGTTCACCGCCACCATCTACGGCATCGCCTCGGCCAACCTGCTGTTCCTGCCGATTTCGGCCAAGCTCAAGAGCGTGATCCATCACAACTCGCGCGACCGCGAAATGATCATCGAAGGGTTGATCTCCATTGCCCAGGGTGAGAACCCGCGCAACATCGAAACCAACCTGTCCGGCTTCCTGCACTGACATGGCCCGCCGCAAAGCCCACGAAGAGCATGCCAACCATGAGGCCTGGGCGATCCCCTACGCCGACCTCATGACGCTGCTGCTTGCCTTCTTCGTGGTGATGTACGCCATTTCGTCCATCAACGAAGGCAAGTACCGGGTCATGGCCGATGCGCTGACCACCGCCTTCGGCGGCGCACCGCGCACCATCAACCCGGTCCAGGTGGGCAACCAGCAGGTACAGGGCGGCGGCTGGGACAGCCCCAACGTGATCAAGGCCGGCAACCGCATCGGTCCGTCCGCGCCCGCTCCTTCCAACGACCCGACCCTGCTGCCGGCGATGGCGTCGCAGATGCGGATGCCGGTGTCGGTGCACGACCAGGAACAGATCCGTCGCGCCGAGCAGCAGCTCAATGGCATCGCAGACCGGCTGACCGCAACGCTGGCTCCGCTGATCGACCGCGGCATGATCACCGTACGCCGCACCGAGCTGTGGATCGAGGTCGAGATCAACAGCGACATTCTGTTCGCCACCGGTTCGGCCTCGCTGGATGTGCACGCCCGCCAGACCCTGTCCAGCCTCGCCGAGGTGCTGCGTGACGCGCCCAACGGCGTGCGCGTGGAAGGCCATACCGACGACGTACCGATCGCCACCGCGCTGTTCCCCTCGAACTGGGAGCTGTCGGCGGCGCGCGCGGCCAGCGTGGTGCACCTTTTCGCCGACCAGGGGCTGCAGCCGGCCCGGCTGGCGATGGTGGGCTACGGCCAGTTCCGTCCGCGCGAAGACAACAGCAGCGCGGCCGGTCGTAACCGCAACCGCCGGGTGATGGTCATCATCCTGGCCGACACCGCGCAGTCGGTGGACCCGCTGGGAGCCAAGCTCACCGCCGAGACCACTCCCGAGGCACTCGGACAGCCGGCCGCGACACCCCCCGTTTCTCCCATCGCACCGGTGCAGTTGCCACCGGTGCCGGCCGGCAGCCGCGTAGGCGCCGCCGTTCCCCCTGCAATGAAGGAGTGAAGCAATGCGTATCTGGGCAATTGCCAATCAGAAGGGCGGCGTCGGCAAGACCACCACCACGCTGGCGCTCGGCCGCGGGCTGGCTGCGCAGGGTCACCGCGTCCTGCTCATCGACCTGGACCCGCACTCCTCGCTGACGCGCGCTTTCAATGTGCCGCTGGATCCGCCGCCTGCCGGTGTGCTGGAATTGTTCTCCGCGCCGCCGGCCGAACTGGCCACGCTCGCCCATCGCAGCGAGATCCCCGGCTTGGACTTCGTCTGCGCGCAGGCCGCATTGGCCACCCTGGAACGCCGCAGCGCCAACCAGCCTGGCCTCGGCCTGGCGCTGCAGAACGCCATGGCCCGCCATCAGGGCCAGCACGACTACATCCTTCTCGACTGCGCGCCCACTCTCGGCCTGCTGATGATCAACGCACTGGCGGCCGCCGACCGCCTGATCATTCCCACCCAGGCCGAGCCGCTGGCCCTGCACGGGCTGGACGGCATGGTCCGCACCGGTGAGATGGTCGAGCGTTCGCGCCGTCGCGCGCTGCCGATGAGCATCCTGCCCACCCTGTTCGACCGCCGCACCCGTGCCGGCAACGAAACCGTCAAGGAAATGCAGGACCGCCACGGCCATCGCGTGTGGGAAGACGCCATTCCGGTCGACACCCGCATCTGCAACGCCGCCAGCCTGACCGTGCCGGCGCAGTCCGATGACTACCCGGGGCGCGGTTTAGCCGCATACCGGCGTGCATTGGAGTGGATCCTGGCCGACGACGCCCAGCAGATGGAGCGCGCCGCATGAGCACGCCGGGTGTACTGGTCGATTATCTGGAAGAGCTGCTCGGCGATGCGATCGCCGTGGCCCCGGCTGCGCCTGCGGAACCCGAAGCGCCCGCCCCGGCCTTTGACACCCCGACCTCGCCCGGCGCGCCGGCCAACCTGGCCCTGCTCGACGAGCTGATGAACGATCCCGCGCTCGGCCCGGTGGTCGATGTAGAGCCGGGCCTTGCCCGGCTGCCGGCCGACACCGACACATCGACGCCGGCCTTCGACACCCCGACGTCCCCGGGTGCGCCGGCCAACCTCGCCCTGCTCGACGAACTGATGAACGATCCGGCGTTTGGACCGGTGATCGCCGAAAGCAGCCGGGCAAGACCCGGCTCTACGTCCGACGCCGCCGACCCCGTTGTAGAGCCGGGTCTTGCCCGGCTTGCGTCCGAAGACGCACGCCCGGACTGGAACGACCTCCCCGACGAAGCCCTGCACGACACGCCGGCCGTCGCCGCGGCACCGGTCCCGGATCCTGCCCCCGAACCCGCAAAGCCGGCCCCCACCCCGATGCCGCCACGCCCCGCACCCGCCCCGGCCGCCCGCGCCGCCCCTATCCTGCCGGCCAATGCCCCCAACCCGGCGCGCCCGGGCAGCTGGCAGGAACTGCAGGCGCAGGCCCTCAACCCGGCCTCCAGCCCACGCGAACACCGCCGCGCCAACGAACGCACCTCGCGCTGGCTGCGCATGCGCTGCGGCAGCCAGGCCTACGCACTGGAGCTGCTCAAGGTGCAGGAGGTGGTGCTGCCGGTCCCGCTGCTGCCGCTGCGCGGCACCCCGGCGGCCATGTTGGGCATCATGAATCTGCGTGGCCAGGTCGTCCCGGTGATGGACCTGGGCACCCACCTCGGTGCCGGCCCCGCGGTCGACGACGCCAACACCCGCATCGTGGTGCTGGAAGAGAACGGCGAGACCATGGGCCTGCGCGTCTCGGCCGTTGAAGACGTGGCCAACCTCACCGATTCGCAGATCGAACCGCCCGATACCGCCCGGATCTGCCAGATTTCCAACGACCTGTTCCGGGGCGTGGCGCGTATCTCGGCCCAGCCGATGATCCTGCTCGACGCCACGCAATTGCTGAATTGAGAACCGAAAATCACATTAAAGGTTCCCCCAACCCCGCCGTTATTGACCTAGGAACCGTTTGTCCGGAGCAACGATGAGCACTGTGGCCCTGGGTGATGATCTCGGCATCGAGAACAGCACCGAGCTCAAAACCCGCCTCGCCCCCCTGGTGGACCAGGAAGGCGACCTGACGCTGGATGCCAGCCAGGTCGGCCGTATCCATACCGCCGCCATGCAGGTCCTGTGCGCCTTCGTCGACGCCCGCCGCCAGGCGGGCCACGCGACCGGATTCGACGGCTGCACCCCTACCTTCCGTGATGCCGCGCGCCTGCTCGGCCTCACCCAGGCCCTGGGCCTGGACGCAACCCATGACAACCTGAAATCTGTGGAGAACGCGGCATGAGCGCACGTATCTTGGTGGTGGACGATTCGGCGTCGATGCGCCAGATGGTCTCTTTCGCCCTCACCTCGGCCGGCTTTTCTGTTGAAGAGGCCGAAGACGGTGCGGTTGCGCTTGGCCGCGCCAAGGGCCAGCGCTTCAACGCGGTGGTGACCGACGTGAACATGCCGAACATGGACGGCATCTCGCTGATCCGCGAGCTGCGCCAGCTGCCGGACTACAAGTTCACCCCGATGCTGATGCTGACCACCGAGTCGGCCGCCGACAAGAAGTCCGAAGGCAAGGCCGCCGGTGCCACCGGCTGGCTGGTCAAGCCGTTCAACCCGGCACAGCTGGTCGCCACCGTCCAGAACGTCCTGGGCTGCTCCCCACCCGCCTTCCCTCTTCCCCGCAACCGGACCCGAACTGTCATGAGCATGGACCTGCAACGCTTCCACGCCACCTTCTTCGAGGAAAGCCGCGAAGGCCTGGACGCGATGGAAGCTGGCCTGCTGGCACTGGAATCGGGCCAGCAGGACCCTGAAATCATCAACTCGGTGTTCCGCGCCGCCCACTCGATCAAGGGTGGTGCGGGCACGTTCGGCTTCGACGCAATCGCCGCGCTCACCCACGTGCTGGAAACGCTGCTGGATGAGCTGCGTGCTGGCAAGCGCGCGCTGGAACCGGTGGCGGTGGATGCCATGCTGTCGTCGGTGGACGTGCTGCGCGCCCTGTTGCGCGAAGCCGAACACGGCCAGCCGGCCGACCCGCAGGCCGTCGCCGCAGTGAAGTCGCGCCTGGAAGCCGTGCTGTCCGGCACCGCCACCAGCACCGCTGCGCCGGTCGCGGCCAAGGTCGACGACACCCCGGAAGCGTGGCAGATCGGCTTCGTTCCGGCCCCGTCGCTGTTCATGAGCGGCAATGATCCGCTGCGCATCATCCGCGAACTGGAACACCTGGGTTCGCTGCAGGTGGCCGCCCGTCTGGAACGCCTGCCCGGTTTCGACGCGCTGGATCCGCTGGAAGCGCACCTGGCCTGGGACCTGGGCCTGGTCGGCAAGGTGCCGCGCAGCAAGATTGAAGATACCTTCGCCTGGGTAGTGGACGACTGTGAACTGGACATCCGTCCGGCCGCGCCGCCGAGCCTGGCGACCAGCGCTCCGGCACCGGCTGCGCCGGTCGCCGCCGCCGCGGCTCCCGCTGCTGCACCCGCCGCCGGAGCCGCTGCTCCGGCCGCTGCGCACGAAGCAGAGACCTCGATCCGCGTCGCGGTTGAAAAGGTCGACGCCCTGATCAACCTGGTCGGCGAACTGGTCATTACCCAGGCCATGCTGAAGCAGGTGTCGCACGCACTCGATCCGGTGCATGCCGAGCAGCTGTTCGCCGGCCTGGACCTGCTGGAACGCAACACCCGCGACCTGCAGGAAGCGGTCATCGGCGTGCGCCTGCTGCCGGTGGATGCGGTGTTCCGCCGCTTCCCGCGCCTGGTCCGCGACCTGTCCAGCCGTCTGGGCAAGCAGGTCCGCCTGCGCACCGTCGGCGAAGGCACCGAACTCGACAAGGGCCTGATCGAAAAGATCGCCGATCCGCTCGTCCACCTGGTCCGCAACTCGATCGACCACGGCCTGGAAATGCCCGACGTGCGCAAGGGCGCGGGCAAGGACGAGACCGGCACCATCACTCTGGCGGCTTCGCACCAGGGCGGTCACATCGTCATTGAAGTCAGCGACGATGGTCGTGGCCTGAACCGCGAAAAGATCCTGGCCAAGGCCCAGGAACGCGGCCTGAGCGTGCCGGAAAACCCGACCGACAGCCAAGTCTGGGACCTGATTTTCCAGCCGGGCTTCTCCACCGCCGACGCCGTTACTGATCTCTCCGGTCGTGGCGTGGGCATGGACGTGGTCCGTCGCAACATCCAGGCGCTGGGCGGCGAAGTCCAGATTGAAAGCAGCCTGGGCGCGGGCACCCGCACCCTGATCCGCCTGCCGTTGACGCTGGCGATCCTGGACGGCATGACCGTGTCGGTGGCCGGCGAAACCCTGATCCTGCCGCTGGCCTACGTACTGGAAGCATTGCAGCCGCAGGCCGAAGACGTGCGCACCATGGCCGGCGAAGGCCGCGTGCTGCGCGTGCGTGGCGAGTACCTGCCGATCCTGTCGCTGAGCGAGTACTACGGCTACGGCCACCGCGCCAACGATGACTCGCTGGTCGTCGTGGTCGAAGGCGACGGCCAGAAGATCGCGCTGGAAGTCGACGAACTGGTCGGCAGCAGCAGGTGGTGGTCAAGAACATCGAGAACAACTACCGCCGCATCAGTGGTGTGTCCGGTGCCACCATCCTCGGCGACGGCCGCGTCGCCCTGATCGTCGACATCGGCGGCCTGGTGCGCTCGCTCCGAGTACCGCAGGCGGCGTAACGCTTGTTGGTTGATCGCAGAGAGCAAAAGCAAAAGCCCTGCATCGCGGGGCTTTTTGTTTTCTGCGCGAAACGCCGATGGGCATCGGTTTCCGTGCTTTGGCGTACCGGGGTGGGTTTGCGGGACACGCCGTGAATCCGTCCCTGGAGGCTCGGTCGCGCCCTCCATGGCGCTCCCCCCCCAGCCA
>JAEXNZ010000319.1 GCA_023439425.1 Pseudomonadota bacterium | reverse complement strand
CACCGGCGACGCACAGATCGTCTCGCGCCCGGTGCTGCTGACCCAGGAGAACGTGCCGGCGTACTTCGACAGCAACCAGACCTTCTACACCCAGTTGATTGGCGAAAAAGCGGTCGAGCTGGACCAGGTCACCTACGGCACGCTGGTCAGCGTTCGCCCGCGCATTTCCAGCATGGAAGAGGTGGAGCTGCAGCTGGCGGTGGAAGACGGCGGTGCCAGCGCATCCGGCTTCGACACCGGTCTGCCGCTGGTCAGCCGCACCATGATCGACACCGTCGCGCGCGTGCCGCACCAGCTCAGCCTGCTGATCGGCGGTTACACCCGGCGTCAACTGGACAACGGCAAAAGTGGCATTCCCGGCCTGCGCCGCGTGCCCGGGGTCGGCAAGCTGTTCGGCCAGGATACCCGCAGCCACGACAACCTTGTGCGCGTGTTTCTGATCCAGCCGCGCGTGCTGGGCGAGCGCGACATGCTCGATGCCGCCCGCATGCAGCAGCTGTATGGCCAGGATGTGGGTGAGCCGCTGCAGGACGTGCTGGAGGAACTGAAGCAGGGCCTGCCCGAGCTGGAGGCCGCGCATGGCGCTTCCCGCGATTAACAGCCCGGCACCCGCCGTGCGGGTGCTGCCGGCACGCCAGTCCGCGACCCAGCAAGCCGAAGGCAACGACGATTCCCGCACCCAGGCGCCGGCTCCGCGACGGCCAGGTGAGCTGGCTAAGGCGTTCGCGATGGCCGACGACATCGGGGCACTGATGGCCTCGCTGCAGCGCCGGCGCGACCAGCAGAACGCGGCTGGCACCGGCGCACCCGAAGCGTGGATCGACCACGTGCTGGACGAAAAAGTCCACCAGAAGCTGTCCGGCTTCCGTGAACAGCTCGGTGGCATGCGCAGCCCTTCGCAGGTGATGTCGCTGCTGAAGCAGCTCTTCCCCGATCCCAGCGACGTGCTGGCGGTGCTGCGCGCGCTGCTCGGCGAGGACGAGCTGGAAGCCATGCGCGAGCTGCTCGAAGCCACGCTGGAACAGCTGCTCGAGGAACAGGCCGCACAAGGCAACGGTGCCGCCATGCGCGGCGGGGCCAACGTCGCGGTCAAGGCGCGGCTCGCTTCCCGCAACGCGCAGCTTTCGGCGCGCGCGCTGCGCCAGAGCTATCGCGATTTTCTCGGCAATCCGCAGGACTGCGCAGGTGAATACATCGCCTGGATCGAGCAGTACGGGTTTGAACGGCGCGCGGTCATCGTCGATTTCATGGAACAGGCCATCGCCGCCGACATGTTCTCGCTTGATCCCAGCGCATCGCTGCTGGAGTTCGGCTACCTGCTCGGGCAGGTGCGCAAGCTGGCCGTGCTGCGTTCGGTGGACCAGCTGCTGGTGGACGACATCCAGCGCACCGGCCTGCTGACCCGCATGGCCACCCGCGCCGACGCCGTGGTGATTGGCCTGCTGGACGTGGTGCGCGGGCTGCAGGACTGGAAAGGTCTGTTTGCCGGGCCGTTGGCCGCGGCGCGCGTGGCGCTGGCCACCGAACAGCGGGTGCGTTTGATCCAGGCCCTTCGCCGTGCCCTCAAAGACCTGCCCGACGCGATCTGGGTCGGGCCGGAAGCGCGTGAGGTGGCCATGCAGCAACTGGAGACAATGGTGGTGGAAAGCATGAAACGTGATCGCGGCCACACCGGCGGCTTCACCGGGGGGCTGGCATGAGCGCGGCCCTGAATTCTGGCGGTCTGAGCGCACGCGTGCGCGGCATGCTGCGCCCGGAACTGGCGCTGGTGGTGCTGATGGCGGTGGTGGTGGCCATGCTCATCATCCCGCTGCCGACCATCGTGGTGGACCTGCTGATCGCGCTGAACATGGCGGTGGCCATCGTCATCTTCCTCAGCTCGTTCTACGTGGAGCGCATCCTCAGCTTCTCCACCTTCCCCTCGGTGTTGTTGTTCACCACGCTGATGCGGCTGGCGCTGTCGGTCAGCACCAGCCGTCTGATCCTGGTCGACGCCGATGCCGGGCACATCATCAACGCCTTCGGCGAATTCGTGGTGGCCGATAACCTGGTGGTGGGCGCGGTCATCTTCGCCATCATCACCCTGGTGCAGTTCATCGTCATCACCAAGGGCTCCGAGCGTATTGGTGAAGTGGTCGCGCGCTTCTCGCTGGATGGCATGCCCGGCAAGCAGATGAGCATCGACGCCGATCTGCGTGCCGAAGCCATTACCTCGGAAGAGGCGCAGCGCCGCCGTCGCGACGTCGAACGCGAAAGCCAGCTGTACGGCTCGTACGACGGTGCCATGAAGTTCGTGAAGGGCGACGCCATCGCCGGCATTGTCATCGTGTTCGTCAATCTGTTCGGCGGCATCGCGGTGGGCATGCTGCAGCATGGCATGCCGTTCGGTGAGGCGCTGAACACCTTCACCCTGCTGACCATCGGCGATGGCCTGGTGGCGCAGATTCCCGCGCTGCTGATCTGCATCAGCGCCGGCTTCATCGTCACCCGGGTCAGCGGCGAGGACAACAACCTGGGTGCCAGCATTCTGGGCGAGCTGTTCAACAGCAACGTGGTGCTGGCCATCGGGGCCATCCTGATCCTGCTGATGGGCTTCCTGCCCGGCTTCCCGCTGCCGGTGTTCGCCGGTCTGGCCATTGGCCTGGCGGCCATGCTGTTCTGGCGCATGCGCCGTGGTTCCACTGCGGAATCGGCATCCGGGACGGGTGCCACAGGTACCGCGGGTGCAACCGCCAGCACGGATGCCAGCGGCACCAGCAGCGGCAACCTCACCAGCGAAACCCTGCCGCTGATCCTGCTTCTGCCCGGCCCGCTGCACGAGGCGGCGACCGCCGGCAAATGGGAGGAGCAGCTGCGCAACGACGCCTTCATCAACACCGGCATGCAGCTGGCCGCGTTCGTTCTGCGCCTACACGAGCCCACCCAGGAACACCAGGTCAAGGTGTTGATCAATGAGATCCCCGCCGCCAGCGGCCAGGTGGTCGGCGGTCACGTGCGCGTGCTCGGTCGTCAGGACGAACTCGATGCGCTGAACATGGGCTTGACCGTGCCGCATGACGGTGCGGTGGCGCGTTGGGTGCCGGCCGCGTCGCAGGCCGATGTGCTGGCGATGGGGTGCGAAGTCGCCACCGACTACGAGGAGCTGCGTCGTCTTGTGCATGGCGCGGTCCTGCGCAACGTCGGCGAACTGTTCGGCATCCAAGAAGCCAAGCACGTGCTGGATGCGCTGGAGAAGCGCTTCCCCGAGCTGGTCAAGGAGGCCTACCGCCATATGCCCATCCAGCGCGTGGCGGAAGTGCTGCAGCGCCTGCTTCGGGAAGACGTGTCCATCCGCAACATGAAGGTGGTGCTGGAAACCCTGGCCCAGTGGGGGCAGCGCGAGAAGGATGTGATCCTGCTGGTTGAACACGTGCGCAGTGCACTGGCCCGTTACATCTCGGCGCGCTTCGCCCGTGACGGCCGCATTCCCGCGATTCTCGTTTCCAGCCAGGTCGAGGACCAGATCCGCAGCGGCATCCGCCAGAGCCAGGGCGCGGCCTATCTGAATCTCGAGCCGACTGAATCCAATGAACTGATGGACCGCTTTGCCCTGCACGTGGGCGAAGTGTCCGCCTATCGCCCCGATGTGGTGCTGATGGTGGCCCCGGACATCCGCCGCTTCGTCAAGCGGTTCATCGAAAACAAACTCCCCTCCACCCCGGTGCTTTCGTTCGGAGAGATCTCCGATGCGGTCACCCTTGATGTCATGAGAAGCATATGAACCACCTGCTCGATACCCTCAACGCCGCCTTGAATGAGTTGGGCTGTGACCCGTCGCGGTTCCAGTTCGATACGCATTCCACAGTGGTGATGGGTTTTGCCGACGTCGGCGAGCTGCTGCTCGATCCGGTGGGTGACACGGTGTTCCTGTGGGGCCGGCTGGATACCTCGCCGGACATGCGATTCAGCAACCGCGCTGAAGAACTCCTGACCGCGCTGTCGGCACCGTCCGCGCACTTCGCCAATGGCTGCCTGTCGCTGCGCGTCATCGACGATGCCTGTCTGGTCGGCGGCATGCTGCTGACCGACTGCCAGCACCAGTCCTCGCTGATGGCAGAGGCCATTGAGAGCTTCCACGGGCGCGTGCTCGAACTACAGGCACTGCTGCGGTGAATCCGGCCGTGCCCCTGTGGCGTCCCTGTGCGCGACCGCTGGCGCTGCGCGCCGGTGAGCTGCGCGTGCCACTGCCGCAGGTCGCGGTAGGGGAGCATTGTCATGTCCGTCGCTCCGCCGGCTATGCCGAGCTGCTTACCCACGGCGTGGTCACCCGGGTCGATGAGGGCGTGGCCACGGTGGCGCTGCTCGGCGCGCCGTCGCGCCTCGCCGCCGATGTGCTGGTGGTGCCGACCGGTCAGCCGCTGCAGGTACAGCTGGGTCCGCAGCTGCTCGGCTGTGTGGTGGATGGCTTTGGCGAGATCGTCGAGCGACTGGGCAGTCCGGCCACGGACGTCGAGCCGGCGGCCAGCCCAGTCGGGCGCGCGGCCTCGGTGCAGGCAACTGCGCTGGATTACCGCCTGCGCCGCGCCATCGATACCCCGTTCGATACCGGTGTGCGTGCCATCGACGCGCTGCTTACCGTAGGCGAAGGACAGCGCATGGGGGTATTCGCCGCCGCCGGCTGCGGCAAGACCACCCTGGTTGAAATGCTGTTGACCAATGCCGACTGCGATGTGCGCGTGGTCGCCCTGATCGGTGAGCGCGGTCGCGAGGTCGCCGCCTTTGTCGAGTCCATCAGCGGCAGCCCGCACGCCGCTCGCACCATTGTCGTACAGGCCACCTCGGACAGCTCGCCGGCCACCCGTGTCAACGCCGCCATGGTGGCGACCCGCATCGCCGAGTACTTCCGCGAGCAGGGCAGTCGCGTGCTGCTGGTGATGGACTCGGCCACCCGCTACGCACGCGCGCTGCGCGACGTTGCGCTGTCCGCCGGTGAGCCACCGGCGCGGCGTGGCTTCCCGGCATCGGTGTTTGAAGCCCTGCCGCATCTGGTCGAGCGCCCCGGTAACACCGTCCAGGGCAGCATAACCGCCTTCTACACCGTGCTGCTGGAAGACGACAGCGACCCCG
>JAEXNZ010000257.1 GCA_023439425.1 Pseudomonadota bacterium | reverse complement strand
CATGCGCGTCAATGCGGTGGTCCAGCATGGTCGAAGCCACGCAGGGCGTGGCTCTACGGAAGCGTTCGGTCGTTGGTGCGTGTCGAGCGTTCGATCGTTGGTACGTGTGGAGCGTTCGATCGTTGGTAAGTGTGGAGCGTTGGGTCAATCCATTCCCAGCTTTTTGAGCTTGTAACGCAGCGCACGGAACGTAATCCCCAGCTGCGCGGCGGTCCGCGTCTTGTTCCAGCGGTTTTCTTCCAGCGCCTTCTGGATCGCGGTGCGCTCCATCTGCTCGATGTAAGAGGGCAGGGCACCGTTGCCAGCGGGTAAGTCCACCACGGCTTCTTCCTGCACTGTGGCGGCAGCATTTACGCCAGTCTGGCGCGAGGCACCGGGCTGGGGTAAGCGCAGGTCGCTGGCGCTGATGGTGTCGCCCTCGGCCAGGGCCAGGGCGCGCTCCAGAATGTTTTCCAGCTCGCGCACGTTGCCGGGGAAGTGGTACAGGCCCATGGCGTCCAGCGCCGAGGGGGCCAGCAGCGGGGTGGGGCGGCCGTGGGTGCGGGCCAGGCGGGCCAGGATGGAGGCGGCCAGCTGCGGCAGGTCGCTGCTGCGTTCGCGCAGCGGCGGCACGCGCAGTTCAATCACGTTGATGCGGTAATACAGGTCGTGGCGGAAGCGGCCTTCATCCACCAGCTGGCCCAGGTCTTTATGGGTGGCCGACAGAATGCGCACGTCCACCGGAATCTCGGTGGCTGCGCCGACCGGGCGGATCGACTTTTCCTGGATGGCGCGCAGCAGCTTCACCTGCATCTGCAGGGGCAGCTCGGCCACTTCGTCCAGGAACAGGGTGCCGCCGTGTGCGGCCTGGAACAGGCCGGGCTTGTCGGCGTGCGCGCCGCTGAAGCTGCCCTTCTTGTGGCCGAAGCACTCGCTTTCCATCAGCTCCGAAGGAATGGCACCGCAGTTCACCGGCACGAAGGTGCCGGCAGCCCGCGCGCGCTGCGCGTGGATGGTGCGGGCCACCAGTTCCATGCCCCCGCCCGCTTCGCCCAGGATGTACACCGGGGCCTGGCTGCGGGCGACCTTTTCAATGGTGGTGCGCAGTGCGTCCATCGCGGCCGAGTCACCCAGCAGGCGGGTGGTCTGCTCGCTGGTCAGCGGCGGCGGCGCGGGGCGCTCGCTGTTGTTCAACTCCAGCGCGTGCTTCACCAGCCCGCGCAGCACCGAAATGTCCACCGGCTTGCTGACGAAGTCGAAGGCACCGGCCTTCAGGGCCTCCACCGCCAGATCCATGCTGCCGAACGCGGTGATCATCGCCACCGGGGTACGTGGGTAGTGCTGGGCAATCTCGGTCACCAGCTCGATGCCGTTGCCGTCGGGCAGCCGCATGTCGGTGATGCACAGGTCGTACGGGTTGCTGGCCAGCAGCTCGCGGGCCTCGGCGAGATTGGCGGCCGTGCTGATCCGCAGGCCCATGCGGCCCAGGGTCAGTACCAGCAGTTCGCGGATGTCGCGTTCGTCGTCGACAACGAGGGCGCTGCGGTTTTCGTTCATGGGAGTGAAGATAGCCGAGGAGTGTCACTAACGACAAATGTTTGACAGTTGTTGACCAGTTTTAACGATTGGAACAGATGTCCATGTCACTCCGGCAACATGGTGTGCGGCCCTGGCAGGATCAGCCGGAAGCAGGCCCCGCCAGCGGGAACGGCCACGTACTCCAGCTGCGCCTGGTTGGCCCGGCACAGCTCGCGGGCGATATACAGGCCCAGCCCGGTGCCGTGCTCCGATGTGGTGAAGAACGGGCGGAACAGCTGGCTGGCCACCTTTTCCGGAATGCCGGGGCCGCGGTCCATCACGTCAATCACCGCCGAACGCTCCATGCGCGCCACGCGAAGCCGCACCCGGGCCGGTTCCTGGCCGGTGCGGCCGTACTTGAGAGCGTTGTGGACCAGGGCGGTCAGAATCTGGTGCAGGTGGCGCGGGTCCACCAGCCCATGCACCGACGACTCGGTGATGATCGGCTCCACGCTGTCGGTTTCCAGGGTGAGGCTCTGCTTGTAGTCCAGCACGAAGCGGCGCACGAAGGCAGCCAGGTCCAGGTTTTCCGGGTTGGCGCGTTCGCGCCGGGCCAGGCCCAGCACGCTTTCCACAATGCCGTTGGTGCGCTGGCACTGCTGGTGGATGATCTGCAGCAGGCGGCGGTCGGTGTCGGTGATGACGGTGGATTCTTCCAGCAACTGGGCGGCGTAGTTGATTGCCGCCAGCGGGTTGCGGATCTCATGCGCCAGGCTGGCCGAGAACCGGCCCATGGCCGAAAGGGTCAGCGACTCGGCGCGGCGCGAGACCACGCTGGAGTCGTCCAGGAATACCAGGGTGAGGTCGCTGCCGGCCAGCAGGCGGGCGAAGCGCGGCTGTACCTCGGGCTGGTCGGGGGACAGCTGCAGCGGGGTTTCCTCGTTGTTCCAGCCGTTGCGCCAGCGCTGCAGGCGGCGCAGCAGGTCAGGCGCGGCGCTGGCCAGTTCCAGCTTGCCGCTGCCACTGTTGCCGTCGTTGTCGCCAATCAGCGTGCTGGCGGCCTCGTTGGCCAGGGTGATGCGGTTGCTGCCGTCCACCACCAGCACACCAGTGCGCATGCGGCGGATGATCAGTTCGTTGATCTCGAACAGGTTGGCCACTTCCTCGCCGCGCTGGTTGGCCAGCTGCTGGTTGCGGCGCGCACGGTGGCCGACCTGGTAGCTGACAAACGCCACGGCCAGATAGCTGGTGATGAACATGGCCAGCTCGGCCAGGGTCCGGTTGGGGTCGCCGTTTTCCAGCAGGTTCCAGGCGTACTCGCCGGCGGTGGCCACGGCGGCGGCCAGTGCCAGGCTGAAGCCCAGTGACAGCGGCAGCAGGGTGGCGGCGGCGGCGATGTTGAACAGCAGGGCCATCGAAAGGCCGGCGCTGGCACCGGGCAGGGCATGGGCCAGCAGGGCGGTGGCGAGGATGTCCACGGCCACGCTGCTCACCACGATGGGCCGCAGCCAGCGCTCGTTGCGCCCCAGCAGCAGAATCAGCACCGCTACACCCAGGTAAGCCACGCTGACCACGGCGGCCATGCCGGGGTGGGGGGACTCGCCCACCAGGGTGGCCAAGGGGCTGAACAGCAGCGCGGCAATGACCGCGGCGATCAGCACGCGGTACAGGGCGAAGAAGTACAGCTCCCGCTTCGGCAAGGATTCGATGCGGTCGATCAGTGAAGCGCTGGGTGACACGCCGGAACTCCCCTTCTGGCTGGGGTCCAGTGTAGAGGGAGAGGGGCAATCGCGCGCGGAACGTCATCGCCCGGGGTACCCCGCCGGCCCCGGTGCAATCGCAACTGTCTGAAAAATCGCCGGAATCGTCCCGGAAGCGGCCAATACGGTCGCGTGTCTTTGCGCCGTCGCCTTCGCTCGTCCACAATAGTGGGCCCGCCGCGGTCCCCAGCCGGCGCCCTGTCGAGGGAGCCCGGAAGCGCGTGCGGTCGTTCCTATTCCCACGGTGACGCATGAATTTCCACGAATACCAGGCAAAACAACTGCTTGCCGAGTACGGCATCCCGGTCCCGGCCGGCAAGGTCGCGGCTACTCCGGACGAGGCGGTTGCCGTCGCCCAGTCGCTGGGCCAGGGCCCCTGGATGGTCAAGGCGCAGATCCACGCAGGCGGCCGCGGCAAGGCCGGCGGCGTCAAGTTCTGC
>JAEXNZ010000256.1 GCA_023439425.1 Pseudomonadota bacterium | reverse complement strand
TGGGGTGACCCTGGGCGCGCGCGGCAACCTGTTCAACCCGGACCTGGTTCAGGATCCGTATACGGACGCCTCGATCTACACGAAGTGGCCGGGGCGTACCGACGATGACCGCAATACCATCGACGACATCTGGCATGCCTCGGTCAATACCCGCGGCGAATACATCAACGCCCGTACCCCGGCGGAAATCACCGACGCCATGCGTCGCGTGCTGAGTGCGGTGACCAGTGGCGGCTCGCCGTCGGGTGGCACCGGCTCCAGCGGTGCGCGTATCGGTGCAGGATCGATCTCGGTTGCACCGGAATACCAGATCGAGAACGAGGGCACCGACTGGTTCAGCAGGCTCCAGGCCAACCGCCTGTCGGTCGACCCGACCACCCGTGCACTGGTGCAGACGCCCTATTGGGAAGCCAGCGCGCAGCTGCAGTCGGCGGCGACGCGTCGGATCTTCTACACCAAGAACGGTGCCACCAAGGAGTTCACTGCCGCCAGTCCCGGCAACGTCACCTTGGATGACCTGTGCACCAAGCCGGCCGCGCTGTATCCGGGCATTTCCGGATGCACGGCCAGCGACCTGGCGGTGAATGTAGGCACCCTCGGCGTGCTCTCGGCCGCGGATGGCGTGAACTATCTGCGCGGCGATACCAGTCTCGAGAAGCGCAGTGGTGGCAAGATGCGTGACCGCACGACGCGCATCGGTGACATCATCACCTCTGCGCCGGTCATCAGCTCGCCGATTGACGATTTCGGCTATCGCGCCATGACCGGTGTGATTGGTACCAGCTACACCGCCTATCTCACCAGCAAGGCCAACAACGCCAACTACATGGTGTACGTGGGGGCCAATGACGGCATGCTTCACGCATTCAATGGTGGCATGAATGCGCAGGGCAACACGGTAGCCGGTGGTGGTACCGAGGCGTTCGCCTATATTCCCAGCACTTCGCTGGGGCACATGGGCAATCTGCTGTACCCCTACAACATGGCCAACAAGGGCGTCCAGAAGTTCCAGCACAAGTATTTCGTGGATGGCCAGATCACTGTGGGCGATACCTATTACGGCAACGCCTGGCACACCACGCTGGTCGGTGCCTCGGGTGCCGGCGGGCGCAGCTTGTTCGGTCTTGACGTCACCGCAGCCGGCAGTTTCGGTGCCTCCAACAAGCTGTGGGAAATCAGCGATCTGGATACGACGTTGCCGCAAGCCGTGCGCAACAACATCGGCTTCGTGCTCGGCAAGCCGGTGATCGTACCGGTGCTCGGCACCGGTACCACGCCGGTATGGAAGGCGATCTTCGGCAACGGCTTCAACAGTGCCAGCGGCAAGGCCGTTCTGTTCGTGGTGGACATCGCCACGGGCGCAACCACCATGATTGAAGCGGTGGAGGCGGGCTCCGCTGTGCCGTCCGGCAGCAACGGCCTGGCCAGCATCGTGGCGATCGATCGCTGGGGCGGTACCGGCCAGAATGTCCGCACCCGTGATGGGTTTGCCGACACGGTCTATGGGACGGACCAGAAGGGTGCCGTGTGGAAGTTCGACCTGCGTACGAACCAGAATCTCACGGTGCCGCTGTTCACCACGCGTCCGTACACGGATGGCGGGATCACCCGTCGCCAGCCCATCACCGGCGGTATCACGGCCGGCAACGGCATCAAGGGTGGCGTCATGCTGTACTTCGGCACGGGCAGCTTCTCGTTCGAAGAGGATGGCAAGGACAATTCGCTGCAGAGCCTGTACGGTGTGAATGATGGGGCCACTGGTGCGGTGTCTTCGACGTTGACTCGCGGTAACCTCACCGGACGTACGGTCACCACCAATGGCAATCTGCGGACGCTGACGACCAATGTCACCAACCCGTCCAACACGCAGGGTTGGTACCTCGACTTGCCGCTGGGCACCGGTACCGACGCCGCAAGCGAACGCTATGTCGGTAATCCGTCGCTGGCCAACGGCATCGTGGCCATGACCACCTATGCGCCTGTACCAGGAGGTGAGGGTTGCTCGACCCCGGGCGTCAACTGGTTCTTCGCGTTCTATCCGCTGACCGGTGAAGGTGCGCTGGGTCGGGCGACGCTGAACTCGCCGGGTGGTACCGGATTCAATGAGGGCACGGCAGGCATCCGCAACAACGGTACCGGCAGCGCCCCGGTACTGAACAACAACCCGTTTGCGCTGCCGCGCGTACCGCCGCCGAATCTGAGTGGCGGCACGGCACCGCCGAGTGGTCCCCCGACGCCCCCCGCGGTGGGCTGCGTGCAGGGTTACCAGAACGGTCCGGATACCATCTACGTTCCCTATCCGTGTGGACGTCAATCGTGGAGACAGATCCAGTGAGCACGCGTTTCTCTCTAAATGGACTGCGGGCACGCAGGGCAGGGGGTTTCTCCCTGATTGAGTTGATGATCACCGTGGCAGTCGTTGCGGTGCTGGCCTCCATCGCCTATCCGTCGTACACCGCCCAGGTGCGCAAATCCAAGCGCGCCACGGCCAAGGCCGAGATGGTGGAGTACGCCCAGCGTGCCGAGCGCCAGCACACCCTCAACAACAGCTACGCCGGCTTCCGCTTCGTGGAGAACAACAGTGTCACCATGGCGTCGCCGCGTGAGGGCGGTGGAACGGCGGTTTACCAGATTACGTTCAACGGGAATGCCAGCAGCTTCACCATCACGGCCGCTCCGCAAGGAGATCAGACCAAGGATCCCTGCGGAACCATGACGGTCAACCAGGCCGGGGTGAAGACTCCGGCCAACACCACCGCGTTGCAGTGCTGGTGATGTGATGTGCCTGTTGCAAGCCTGATTCCAACCGTCTAGAATTCGCGTCCCCGCCCGAATAGCTCAGCCGGTTAGAGCACTTGACTGTTAATCAGGGGGTCGTTGGTTCGAGTCCAACTTCGGGCGCCAGATTCAAGAAAAGCCTCGCAGCAATGCGGGGCTTTTTCTTTGCCTTCAGTGCGGGCAGGGGGCCGGATGCTTCATCCGCTGAGCCCGCGTGCGCCCGACGTTGTTGACGATCACCTGGCTGTGCAGGGTGTCGCCGGCGCAGATGTCGACGGTCAGCGTGCTGCCGCTGCTGCGTCCGTCGCGCTGGAAGCGCAGCCGGTTGCGGCCTACGCTGGCGGCCGCGCTGACCGCTTGGGCAGTGGAGCCCGGTTGGAAGCGTAGGATGTCCTCTTCCGCGATGGGCACCGACTCCGGACCGTGGTCGCGGTGGATCAACCAGCCCCGGCTCCAGTCCCCGCCACAGCGCCAGCCGTCCTCGCTCGCGCAGACCGCAACCGGGCGGTGACGGGTGATGGCGGTGTTCCGCGCCATGTTGAAGGCGGTGGCCATCTGCATCCGCACCATGTCCGCCCGCAGGCGGGTCACCAGTCCACTGAATGCCGGTATCGCGAGCGCGCAGACCAGCGCTGCTGCGGCGAGTACGCAGCTCAGTTCCAGCAACGTCCATCCCGTGGACCTAGGGCGGTGGAGGCGTACAAGCGGGCTGCGCTGGGGCATGGTGGTGGTGTCCGGGGCAAGGGTATTCACCGTGCCTCGTCGGGCTTGGGCGGTGAATCGGCGGCATGCCTGAACGGAGGTAGGCCTGTTCCTCAGCCAGCCGTCACCCAACCCCCCGGTATACTGTGGGGCCCGGGTACTGGCAGCACCATGAGCGACCGCTTCGAACTCGTCTCCCCGTATTCGCCGGCCGGCGACCAGCCGGCGGCCATCGAGAAGCTGACCGCCAATTTTGAGTCCGGTGTCGCCAAGCAGACCCTGCTGGGCGTGACCGGCTCGGGCAAGACCTACACCATCGCCAACGTGATCCAGCAGGTGCAGAAGCCGACGCTGATCATGGCTCCGAACAAGACCCTGGCCGCGCAGCTGTACGGCGAGTTCAAGGCGTTCTTCCCGCACAACGCGGTGGAGTATTTCGTCAGCTACTACGATTACTACCAGCCCGAGGCCTACGTGCCGTCGTCGGACACCTTCATCGAGAAGGACAGTTCGATCAACGAGCACATCGAGCAGATGCGCCTGGCCGCGACCAAGACCCTGCTGTCGCGCCCGGACGCGATCGTGGTCGCGACGGTGTCGGCGATCTACGGCCTGGGCGCGCCGGAAGACTACCTGTCGCTGCGCCTGATCCTGTCCACCGGCGAGCGCATCGACCAGCGCGACCTGATCAATCACTTGACCCAGCTGCAGTACACCCGCAACGAGTACGAACTCCAGCGCGGCAGCTTCCGGGTGCGCGGCGAAGTGATCGACGTGTTCCCGGCTGAATCGGACAGCGAAGCGGTGCGCATCGAGCTGTTCGACGGCGAGGTCGAGCAGATCAGCATGTTCGACCCGCTCACCGGTGAAAGCCTGCGCAAGCTGCAGCGCTACACCGTGTACCCCAAGACCCACTACGCCACCACCCGCGAGCGCGTGCTGGCTGCGGTGGAGACCATCAAGGTCGAGTTGAAGGAACGGCTGGAACAGCTGTACGCGCAGAACAAGCTGGTGGAAGCGCAGCGCCTGGCGCAGCGCACCCAGTTCGACCTGGAAATGATGGCCGAGGTCGGCTACTGCAACGGCATCGAAAACTACTCGCGGCACCTCACCGGCAAGGCCGCCGGCGAGCCGCCGCCGACTCTGTTCGACTACCTGCCGCCGGACGCGCTGCTGGTGATCGACGAATCGCACGTGACCATTCCGCAGATCGGCGCGATGTTCAAGGGTGACCGCTCGCGCAAGGAAACCCTGGTCGAATTCGGCTTCCGCCTGCCGTCGGCGCTGGACAACCGCCCGTTACGCTTCGAGGAATGGGAAGCGCGCTGCCCGCGCAGCATCTACGTGTCGGCCACGCCCGGGCCGTACGAGCTGCGCGAAGCCGGCGATGAAATCACCGAACTGGTGGTGCGCCCGACCGGCCTGATCGACCCGGTGGTGGAGATCCGCCCGGTTGCGACTCAGGTCGACGACCTGATGAGCGAGGTCAACGAGCGCATCAAGCTGGGCGACCGCGTGCTGGTCACCACGCTGACCAAGCGCATGGCCGAGAACCTCACCGAATACCTGACCGAGCACGGCATCCGCGTGCGCTATCTGCACTCGGACATCGACACCGTGGAGCGCGTGGAGATCATCCGCGACCTGCGCCTGGGCAAGTTCGATGTGCTGGTCGGCATCAACCTGCTGCGCGAAGGCCTGGACATGCCGGAAGTGTCGCTGGTGGCGATTCTGGATGCGGACAAGGAAGGCTTCCTGCGTTCCACCGGCTCGCTGATCCAGACCATCGGTCGCGCCGCGCGCAACCTGCGCGGCAAGGCGATCCTGTACGCCGATCGCATGACCCGCTCGATGCAGGCGGCCATCGATGAAACCGATCGTCGCCGCAGCAAGCAGGTGGAGTTCAACGAAGCGCACGGCATCGTGCCGCGCTCGGTGGCGCGTCCGATTGTCGACGTGCTGGAAGGCGCGCGCTCTGACGCAGCCGAGAAGGAATCGCGCGGCAAGGGCAAAGGCCGGGGCAGCAAGGTCGCCGAGGAAGCGGTGGATTACCGCACCCTGGAGCCGGCGCAGATCGCCAGGAAGCTGCAGCAGCTGGAGCAGAAGATGTACCAGCATGCCCGCGACCTGGAGTTCGAAGATGCCGCCAATGTGCGTGACCAGATCCGCCAGTTGAAAGAGGCCAGCCTTGGCTGAACAATCGTTCGTGAAATACCTTCACAAAAGTGTTGCGCTTGCCCCGGTGCATCCGTAATATACGCGGCCTGCACCGACGCAAACACGGCGGGCGCAGCGAGAAATCGGGCGGTTAGCTCAGCGGTAGAGCACTACCTTGACATGGTAGGGGTCACAGGTTCGAACCCTGTACCGCCCACCACTCTCACCTCAGCGGTGGCAGTGGCAACAGACGAAAAGCCGGCCTTTGGGTCGGCTTTTTGCTTTTCGGACTTTCTGTCCCGGCACGGCGGGCAGTTTCCGATACGGCACTCCGCCAGACCCTGATGGCCGTGTACCGGGTGAATCCGGAGCATGGACGGATTCTGACTGACGGGTCGTCCGTGATTCCGCTTCCCCTGTTTGGCAAAGCCTGTGCCGCGGCCCTGCTGGTCGGGGTATGCATGGTGGTGTACGCGCCAGTGCTGCTGCCTGCGGACTGGGCGCTCGCCGCCGCGGTGCTGGGGTTGGGGGCGTGGCTGCGCTGGCCGCGCGGCCGCTGCTGCGGCGCGTTGCTGCTGGGGCTGGGCTGGGCGGCGCTTCACGGCCACGCGCGGCTGGACGCGCAGCTGACGGTCGATGTGGCAAAGCGCGCGGGAATGCTGCAGGGGCGGGTGATCGATCTGCCCCGACACGGTGAGCGCAGCACCCGTTTCACCTTCCGCGTGGACGACCACGCTGCGATGCCGGCCGCATTGCGCGGTCGCGACCTCGTCCTGAACTGGCACGACCCCCGCAACGGGGACGTGCGCAGTGCCCGGCACCAGGTGAAAGCCGGTTCCCGCTGGAGTCTGCAGGCGCGCCTGCGTCCCCCGCGTGGCCTGCGCAATCAGGGCGGCTTCGATGCCGAACGCCAAGCCCTGCTGCAGGGCATCGCCGGCACCGGCTCGGTGATCACGCCCGACCAGGCCCGGCCGTTGGCCCCGCCCACTGGGCTGCCGGCCTGGCGCGAGCGCATGGCCGCAGCGATTGCCGGTCAGGTGCAGGGGGAGAACGCCCGCTTCATTCAGGCCCTGGCGCTGGGCGACACACGGGGTTTGACGCCCCAGGACTGGGACACCCTGCGCGCGCTCGGCCTGACTCATCTGATCGCCATCTCCGGGCTGCACGTGACCATGGTGTCCTTCGCGGCGGGCTGGCTGACCGCACAGGGCTGGCGGTTCTGCGCGCCACTGTCCCGGCGCTGTCCCAGCCATGTGGCCGGTTCCCTGGTCGGGGTGCTGGCGGCGCTGCTGTACGCGGCGGTCGCCGGGTTCGCGCTGCCCACGGTGCGCACCGTGCTGATGGTGGCGGTGCTCGCTGCCGCAACCTGTTCACGCCGGCCCGCCCCGACCAGGCAGCTGCTGGCGCTGGCGGTGTGGGCGGTGCTGGCGTTCGACCCCTTGTCGGTCCTGGCCCCCGGCTTCTGGCTCAGCTTCGGCGGTGTGCTGTGGCTGATGTGGTGCCTGCAGGAGCGGATGACGCGGGTGCGCGGGTTTCTGGCGGCGCAGGCGGTGGCCACGCTGGCGCTGACCCCGCTCACCGTGGCGATGTTCGGGCAGGCTTCGCGCGCCGGGCCGCTGGTCAACCTGCTGGCCATTCCCTGCTGGGGCAGTGTGGTGGTGCCGCTGGCCCTGGTCGGCACCGCGCTGGAAGCGCTGGTCGACGGGGCAGGGCGCTGGCCCTGGCAGCTGGCGGCGTGGTGCTTCGACGCCAGCTGGCAGCTGTTCGGGCGGGTGGCGGAACAGCCGTGGGCGCTTTGGTGGGTGCCGCAGTCAGCGGCGTGGGCGCTGCCGCTGGCGTTGCTGGGCGTGTTCTGGCTGCTGCTGCCGCGGGCCCCCCGCGCGCCCCC
>JAEXNZ010000173.1 GCA_023439425.1 Pseudomonadota bacterium | reverse complement strand
CTTGGGCAGGTGCACGCTGAAGCGCTGTGTCGTCACCGCGTGGCGGTCCTTCATACCGGCATAGCTGACGCCCATCTCCGGCAGCCCGGCCCAGCGCGCGATCTGCTTGGCCACATGCACGGTGTTGGCCCCGCGCTTGCGCACGGTGAGCAGCAGATGCTCGCCCTCGCCGCTCGGCTCGAACGCCGGCAGTTCATCGACCTGGAAATCTTCGGGGACGGTGCGGATCTTCGCGCTGAGCAACGGCGCGCCAAACGCCAGCGGTAACGGAATCACCGCGCCACCAGCAGCACGACGGCCTGGGCGGCGATGCCTTCGCTGCGACCGGTGAAGCCCAGCTTTTCGGAGGTGGTGGCCTTGACGCTGATCGTGTCCAGCGCATTGTCGAGCAGGCCGGCGATGCGCTCGCGCATGGCCAGCGCATGCGGGCCGACCTTGGGCCGTTCGCAGATCACGGTGATGTCGGCGTTGCCGACCTGCCAGCCGCGCTCGCGCAGCAGGCTGTTGCAGTGCTGCAGGAACTGGCTGCTGTCGGCATCCTTCCAGCGCATGTCCGACGGCGGGAAGTGCTGGCCGATGTCACCCAACGCCAGCGCGCCGAGCATGGCATCGCACAGCGCGTGCAGAATCACATCGCCGTCGCTGTGCGCCAGCACGCCATGGCTGTGCGGCACGCGCACGCCGCCGAGCATGATGTGGTCGCCCTCGCCAAAAGCGTGGACGTCGTACCCCTGACCGATGCGGACAGGTGGAAATGCAGCCGTATTCATGACCTAAACCCAACGTAGAGCCGGGCTTGCCCGGCTTGGCAATACAAAATCACGATCCGCGTCGCGACAGCTCGAATTCAAAACGGGACAGATCAGCCGGCGTGGTGACCTTGAAGTTGTCTTCGTTGCCCTCCACCAGCAGCGGGCGCAGGCCCTGCCGCTCCATCGCCATGGCTTCGTCGGTGATTTCCACCCCGGCGGCGGCGGCCTCCTGCAGCGCGCGCGCCAGCTGGTGCCGGCGGAACAACTGCGGGGTCAGCGCGCGCCACAGGCGTGCACGCGGCTCGGTGCCGTCGATGCCGCCATCGTCGCCCGCACGCTTGAGGGTGTCGCGCACCGGTGCAGCGAGAATCGCCCCGACCGGGTCGTTGCGCCCTACTTCCAGCAACCGGCCGAGGTCGGCCGCGGCCAGATTCGGGCGTGCGGCGTCGTGCACCAGCACGAACTCGTCCGCGCGGACGTCCTCCGGCAGCGCCTGCAACCCGGCCAACACTGATTCGGCGCGGGTGGCACCGCCAGTACAGGTCAGGATTGGCTTGTCAGCCAACACAGACCAGCCGGGCCAGTCGGCGTCGTTCTCGGCAATGACCACCATCGCCCCGGCTACTGCCGGATGCGACAGCAGCGCTTCCAGCGTATGCGCCAGCAGCACGCGGTCGCCCGCGACCAGATACTGCTTGGGCGTGGCCCCGCCAAAGCGGGTGCCACGACCGGCGGCTGGCACCACCGCCCAGATGCCGCCCATCAGGGCACCTCCGGTGCGGCATTGCCGGTGTCGGCATGGACCACGGCCGGCGCGCGCGGTGCGGCGACCGGCGCGTTCTCGACCACGCGGTAGAACTTCTCGCCGGGCCGGATCATGCCGAGCTCGCTGCGCGCGCGCTCCTCAATGGCGGCCTCGCCTTCCTTGAGGTCCTTGACCTCGGCAGCGAGCGCATCGTTGCGCTGCTGCAGGCCTTCATTGTCGCGTTTCTGGCTTTCGACCTGGGCCTCGAGCACCATCACTTCACCCGAATTGCCCGGGCCGAACCAGAAGCGGTACTGCAGCCATGCCAGCAGTACCGCAAGCACCAGCAGCAGCCAGCGCCAGTCGCGCATGGGATCAGCGCTTCAGCGAGACAAACGCGTCACGCCCGGCGTAACGCGCGCCGGCACCGAGAGCTTCCTCGATCCGCAGCAGCTGGTTGTACTTGGCCACGCGATCGCTGCGGCACAGCGAGCCGGTCTTGATCTGGGTGGCGGTGGTGGCCACGGCGATGTCGGCAATGGTGGTGTCTTCGGTTTCCCCCGAACGGTGCGAGACGACGGCCGCGTAATTGGCGTTGTGCGCCATGGCGATCGCTTCCTGGGTTTCGGTCAGGGTGCCGATCTGGTTGACCTTGATCAGGATGGCGTTGGCAGTGCCCGACTCGATGCCTTCCTTGAAAATCTTCGGGTTGGTCACGAACAGGTCGTCGCCGACCAGCTGCACCTTGTTGCCGATGCGGTCGGTGAGCAGCTTCCAGCCGGCCCAGTCGTTCTCGGCCAGGCCGTCTTCGATGGTGATGATCGGATACTGCGCGGCCCAGTCGGCAAGGAAGTCGACGAACTGCTCGGAGGTCAGGCGCTTGTTTTCGCCGACCAGGTTGTACTTGCCGTTCTCGTAGAACTCGCTGGAGGCCACATCCAGGCCCAGCAGCACGTCTTCACCGGCGGTGTAGCCGGCCTTGCCGATCGCTTCCAGGATGGTGTCCAGCGCTTCGACGTTGCTGCGGAAGTCCGGGGCGAAACCGCCCTCGTCACCCACCGCCGTGCTCAGGCCGTGGCCCTTCAGCCCCGACTTCAGCGAATGGAAGATTTCGGTGCCGGCGCGCAGCGCTTCGGAGAACGAGGTGAAACCGACCGGCAGCACCATGAATTCCTGGAAGTCGACGTTGTTGTCCGCATGCGCGCCGCCGTTGATGATGTTCATCATCGGCACCGGCAGGGTCACATCGCGGCCCTGCGCCAGGTACTGCCACAGCGCCTGCTTCTTCGAGGCGGCCACCGCGTGGGCGTTGGCCATGGAAACACCGAGCAGCGCATTGGCACCCAGGCGGCCCTTGTTCTCGGTACCGTCGAGGTCGATCAGGCGGCGGTCCAGGCCTTCCTGGTCGGCGGCATCAAAGCCCTTCAGCGCGGCGGCGATGGTGGTGTTGACGTTGCCGACGGCATTGCGCACCCCCTTGCCGAGGTAGCGGGTCTTGTCACCATCACGCAGCTCCACGGCTTCCTTGGTGCCGGTCGAGGCACCCGACGGCACGGCGGCGCGGCCGAACGAACCGTCCTCCAGAGTGACTTCGGCTTCCAGCGTGGGATTGCCACGGCTGTCGAGGATTTCACGGGCATGGATGCTGCGGATCGCGGTCATGGCGGGCCAAATTCCAGTCAGAAAGGGAGAGCGCCACCTGCGGTGGCGCGTGAAACGTCCGCGTGATTATTACCCAGCCGCGCGCGCGAAGCCACGCACGGCGTGGCCGCGCTTCAGCGTGCGGCCTTGCGCTGGCGGGCGGCGCTGATGAAACCGATAAACAGCGGGTGGCCGTCGCGCGGGGTGGACAGGAACTCCGGGTGGGCCTGGCAGGCCAGGAACCACGGGTGCTGGTCGCGCGCCAGTTCGACCACTTCCACCAGGGTGTCGTCCATCGACTTGCCGGCAATGACCAGCCCGGCGTCTTCCAGCTGGGTGCGGTAGCGGTTGTTGAACTCGTAACGGTGGCGGTGGCGCTCGGCGACCACGTCCTTGCCGTACAGCTCGCGGGCCAGCGTGCCCGGCTTCAGGCGCTGTTCCTGCAGGCCCAGGCGCATGGTGCCGCCGAGGTCGCTCTTGTCGTCGCGCTTTTCGACGTCGCCGGTGGCGGTGCGCCATTCGGTGATCAGACCGATCACCGGGTTCGGCGACTGGCGATCGTTCTCGGTGCTGTTGGCCCCTTCCAGCCCGGCCACGTGGCGGGCGTAGTCGACCACGGCGGCCTGCATGCCGTAGCAGATGCCGAAGTACGGCACCTGCTGTTCGCGGGCGTACTTCGAGGTCAGCACCTTGCCTTCAAAGCCACGGTCGCCGAAGCCGCCCGGCACCAGGATGCCGTCCACGTCCTGCAGCGCCGCCATGTCGGTGCCTTCCAGGTCCTGCGCTTCCAGCCACTTCAGGTTGACCTTGGTGCGCTGGCGCAGGCCACCGTGCTTGAGCGCCTCGCCGACCGACTTGTAGGCGTCCTGATGGTCGACGTACTTGCCGACCACGGCGATGGTGACTTCGTCCTGGGGGTTCAGGGTGGCATCCAGCGCGGCCTGCCATTCGTGCAGGTCGGCCGGGCCAGCCTTGTCGCCCAGCTTGAGCTGGTTGATGACGATCTCGTCCAGGCCCTGCTCGTGCAGGCCGAACGGAATGCGGTACAGCACGTCGACGTCCGGCACGCTGATGACGGCACGTTCGGAGACGTTGGTGAACTGGGCGATCTTGCGGCGCTCCGAATCCGGCACCGGCTGTTCCGAGCGGCACAGCAGCACATCCGGCTGGATGCCGATCGAGCGCAGTTCCTTGACCGAGTGCTGGGTCGGCTTGGTCTTCAGCTCACCGGCGGCGGCGATGTACGGCACCAGGGTGAGGTGCATGAACAGGGCCTTTTCCGGGCCGCGCTCGGTGCGCACCTGGCGGATGGCCTCCAGGAACGGCAGCGACTCGATGTCGCCGACGGTGCCGCCGATTTCCACCAGGGCCACGTCGAAGCCTTCGGTGGCCTCGTCCATGC
>JAEXNZ010000169.1 GCA_023439425.1 Pseudomonadota bacterium | reverse complement strand
TGTCGACGATGGGCAGGCGCTTGCCGGCAGGATGCGGAACGAAACGCGCGGTGACTTTCCACCCCGGACCACCATCCCAGTAGGTCAGGCCGGTGAAGCCGGTACGGGTGGCCGCATCGGCGTGCTTGACCCGCAGCGCGAAACGCTCGCCACGGTGGATCAGGCTGAGCTGGCCACGGCCGTCGTCGAAGGCGATTTTCGTGGGTGTGGCGTCGCGGTCGCTGAAGAAGCGGATCCGGCCGGTCACCGGCTCACCTTCCAGGGTCATCGGCACACCGCGCTCGGGGGTGAAGGTCACGCTGTCACCGTTGCGCGCCACCATGCCCAGCTTGTCCGGCCCCACGGCCAGGCGGATGCCGCTGCCGGGCCCGCTGCCGATGTAGTGCGCCTTGTGCTCCAGCCAGTGCAGGCCGACCAGGCTGGTCCAGCCGTCGGGTGCGTTCAACTCGGTGTAGCGCTGCTGGCGCCACTGCTGCTGTTCGGCAGCGAACACCGGGTCGACCGGTGCGACCACCGGTGCCGTTTCCTTGTGGCCGCAGGCGGCCAGGCCCAACACCAGCGCAGCCACCGTAACACCGCGCCGCCAATGACGCTTCCCCATCAAACGCTTCCCCTTCAAGTGGCTTTCCCCTTCAACGTCCACGCAGGAACCAGCGGTCGATCTCCGCCAGCGAAAAACGCGCCCAGGTCGGTCGGCCGTGATTGCACTGGCCGGACCGCTCGGTGATTTCCATGTCGCGCAGCAATGCATTCATTTCCGGCACGGTGAGGCGGCGGTTCGCACGCACCGCACCGTGGCAGGCCATGGTCGACAGCAGCTCGTCGCGCGCACTGGCAATGCGCCGGCTCTGGCCATGTTCGCGCAGATCGGTCAGCACATCGCGCAGCAGGCCTTCGGGCTCGGCGTTGGCGAGCAACGCCGGAATGCTGCGCACATGCAGCGAGCCCGGACCGGAGCGGGTGATCTCAAACCCAAGCGCGGTCAGCGTCTCGGCTTCGCGCTCGGCGGTATCGGCATCGCGCTCGCCCACCGCCAGCGTGATCGGCACCAGCAGCGGCTGCGCGTGCAGGCCGATGCCGTCGTGCGCGGTTTTCAGCCGTTCGTAGCCAATGCGTTCGTGCGCGGCATGCATGTCCACGACGATCAGCCCTTCGGCGTTCTCGGCCAGGATGTAGATGCCATGCAACTGAGCAATGGCATAGCCGAGCGGCGGCACACCGCTATCGGCCGAGGTGACTGGCAGGCCGTTCTCGCTGGGCATCGGCGGCAACGCAGGGCTGTCGTTGCCTTCGGGGCGTGCATACAGCGCGGCATACGCAGACGGGGCATCGGCCACGCGCAACCCCAGCGGCGACTGCTGCGGCCGCCAGCCGCCCATGCCGCCGCCAGCGCCGCCACCGCCCGCCAGCGCATAGCCGTTGCCCGTTGCGGCATTGGCGTACACCGGTGCACCGGAATCGGCATGCGTTTCGCTGGCGGCCGCGGTCGCGGTCATCCCAGCGCGGGTTTCGGCCAGCGCTTCCTTGAGCGTGCGGTAGACGAAGTCGTGGATCAGCCGCGAATCGCGGAAGCGCACCTCATGTTTGGCCGGGTGCACGTTGACGTCGACGCGGGTCGGATCCAGTTCCAGGAACAGCACGTACGCCGGCTGACGACCATGAAACAGCACGTCGCCATAGGCCATTTTCACTGCATGGGCGACGCTGCGGTCGCGCACGGCGCGGCCATTGACGTAGAAATACTGCTGGTCGGTACTGGCGCGCGAGTAATGCGGCTGGGCAATCCAGCCGTGCAGGCGCAGGCCGGCACCGGTGTGGTCGACGCGCAGCGCCTGGGCGGCGAAATCATCGCCCAGGGTTTCGCCGAGGCGGGCATCCGAATACAGGTCGCCGGGCTTGTAGCGGCGCGAAGGCTTGCCGTTGTGCGAAACGCGCAGTTCGACATCGGGGCGTGCCAGCGCCAGCGAGCGCAGCCATTCTTCAATGTGGCCCAGTTCGGTACGTTCGGCGCGCAGGAATTTGCGTCGCGCGGGCACGTTGTAGAACAGTTCGCGCACTTCGACGGTAGTGCCGGGCGCATGCGCGCGCGGGGTGACCTGACCGACCTTGCCGCCTTCGATCTGCAGGGCGGAGCCGTGTTCGTCATGGGCGCGGCGCGAAGCGAGGGTGAAGCGGCTGACCGAGGCAATGGACGGCAGCGCTTCGCCACGGAAACCGAGCGTGGCAACGGCTTCCAGGTCGTCCAGGCTGGCGATCTTGCTGGTGGCATGCCGCGACACTGCCAGTGGCAGCTCCTCAGGTGCGATGCCGCCACCATCGTCGCGGATACGGATCAGGCGCACACCGCCTTCTTCCAGATCGATATCGACACGGGTAGCCCCGGCATCCAGCGCGTTCTCCACCAGTTCCTTGACCACGGACGCAGGCCGTTCCACGACCTCGCCGGCGGCGATCTGGTTGATGAGGATTTCGGGTAACTGACGGATGCTCATGGTGTGATGATAGCGAAATGTAGAGCCGGGCTTGCCCGGCTGCTGTTGGTTTTTGGCGAACAGCCCGTGATCATCGGTTGCCGTGTTTGGGCGTACCGGGGTGGGTTTGCGGGACACGCCGTAAACC
>JAEXNZ010000168.1 GCA_023439425.1 Pseudomonadota bacterium | reverse complement strand
GGTTTACGGCGTGTCCCGCAAACCCATCCCGGTACGCCCAAACACGGGAACCGATGAACCAACGGTTGTTCGCCAAGAGCCAACAGCAGCCGGGCAAGCCCGGCTCTACGGGAATCGCCGCCCGCCCCGCGAAATGGGGAATCAACCCCGTGCGATACGTCGGATCAAACGCGCCCGAACACCAGCGCGGCGTTGGTGCCGCCGAAGCCGAAGCTGTTGGACATGACGGTGTTCAACTGCACATTCTGCGTTTCACGCACGATCGGGAAGCCTTCCACTGCCGGGTCCAGTTCGCCGATGTTGGCCGAGCCGGCAATGAAGCCGTCGCGCATCATCAGCAGGCAGTAGATCGCTTCGTGCACGCTCGCCGCACCCAGCGAGTGCCCCGACAGCGCCTTGGTCGACGACAGCGGCGGTACCGCTTCGCCGAACACTTCGCGCACCGCCTTCAGCTCGGTCACGTCGCCCAGCGGCGTCGAAGTGCCGTGGGTGTTGAGGTAGTCGATCGGGCCGCTGACGTTGGCCATTGCCATGTGCATGCAGCGCACCGCGCCTTCGCCCGACGGAGCCACCATGTCCGCACCGTCCGAGGTCACGCCGTAGCCAACCAGCTCCGCGTAGATGCGTGCGCCACGGGCCACCGCGTGGTCGTAGTCTTCCAGCACCAGCATGCCGCCACCGCCGGCGATGACGAAACCGTCGCGGTCCTTGTCGTACGGACGCGATGCGGTTTCCGGGGTCTCGTTGAAGCGCGTGGACAATGCGCCCATCGCGTCGAACATCACGCTCATCGACCAGTGCAGGTCTTCACCGCCGCCCGCGAACATGACGTCCTGCGCACCGTGACGGATCAGGTCCGCCGCCGCACCGATGCAGTGCGCCGAAGTAGCGCACGCGGCCGACAGCGAATAGCTCAGGCCCTTGATCTGGAACGCCGTGGCCAGGCACGCCGATACGGTGGAGCACATCGTGCGCGGCACCATGTACGGGCCGACCTTGCGCACGCCACGCGCGCGTAGAATGTCCGCCGATTCCACCTGCCACTGGCTGGAACCGCCGCCGGAACCGGCAATCAGGCCGGTGCGCGGATTGGCCACCTGGCTTTCATCCAGGCCGGCATCGGCGATCGCATCGCGCATTGCGATGTAGGCGTACGCCGAGGCGTCGCTCATGAAGCGCTTCAGCTTGCGGTCGATCTGTGCGTCCAGGTCCAGCAGCACGTTGCCGCCGACGTGGCTGCGCAGGCCCGCTTCCGCGTGGTCGGGCAGCGGGCGGATGCCGGCCTTGCCTTCACGCAGTGCGGTCGAAACGGTGTCCAGATCATTGCCCAGGCACGAGGTGATGCCCATTCCGGTGATGACTACGCGACGCATCAGAAATTCTCGGTCGAAGTGAACAGACCTACACGCAGGTCTTTGGCGGTGTAGATCTCGCGGCCGTCCCCGAGCATGCGGGCGTCGGCCTGGGCCATCACCAGCTTGCGGTTGATCACACGGGTGATGTCGATTTCATAGCTGACCAGCTTCGCTTCCGGCAGCACCTGGCCGGTGAACTTCACCTCGCCACAGCCCAGCGCGCGGCCACGGCCGGGTGCGCCCAGCCAGGTCAGGTAGAAACCGGTCAGCTGCCACATCGCATCCAGGCCCAGGCAGCCCGGCATCACCGGGTCACCGATGAAGTGGCAGCCGAAGAACCACAGGTCCGGTCGGATATCCAGTTCGGCGCGTACCATGCCCTTGCCATGCGGGCCGCCGTCTTCGCGGATGTCAGTGATGCGGTCGAACATCAGCATCGGGTCGTTGGGCAGGCGACCACTGCCCGGGCCGAACAGTTCACCGCGGGCACTGGCCAGCAGCTGTTCGCGCGAGAACGCGTTGAGACGAGTCATGGAAAGCGCAATCCTGAAGAAGTTGCAGCGGAAACAGGCGCTGAGAGTGCAGACAAAAAGTGATTCAATCAAACGTTTTAACCGTACGCCGGCGTAGTGTTTTCAGCTTGAAAAACGCATGTTGTTGTTATGAAAAGACCATACTCAAGCGTGTGGCTGTAATCTTGTTCATCTGAATCCCAAGCCTGCCATCGTGTCCGCCCTTCGCAAGATCATTCATGTCGACATGGACGCCTTCTACGCGTCGGTGGAACAGCGCGACAATCCGTCGCTGCGCGGCAAGCCGGTGGTCGTGGCGTGGAAGGGTGCGCGCTCGGTGGTGTGCGCGGCCTCGTATGAAGCGCGCGTGTTCGGGGTGCGCTCGGCGATGCCGGCGCTGCGTGCGGAACGGTTGTGCCCCGATGCGGTGTTCGTGCCGCCGGATTTCACCCGTTACAAGGCGGTATCACGGCAGGTGCGCGAGATCTTCCTGCGCCACACCGACCTGGTCGAGCCGTTGTCGCTGGACGAGGCTTATCTGGACGTCACCGCGCACAAGGGCGGCATGACTGTGGCTACCGAGATCGCGCAGCTGATCCGCGCGCAGATCCGCGAGGAAACCCAGTTGACCGCCTCGGCCGGCATTGCACCGAACAAGTTCCTGGCCAAGATCGCCTCGGACTGGCGCAAGCCGGACGGGCAGTTCGTGGTGCCACCGCATCGGATCGAGCAGTTCCTGACCCCGCTGCCGGTCAAGCGCGTGCCGGGCGTGGGCAAGGTGATGGAAGGCAAGCTCAGCGAACTGGGCATCGTCACCGTCGGCGACCTGCGTGCGCTGCCGCTGGAGGCACTGCAGGCGCGTTTCGGCAGCTTCGGTGAAAGCCTGTACCGGCGCGCGCGCGGCATCGACAACCGGCCGGTGGAGCCGGACCAGCCGGTGCAGTCGATTTCCGCCGAGGACACCTTTGCCGAGGACCTGCCGCTGGAGGCGCTGGAGCCGGCGATTGTCGAGCTGGCCGCGCGCACCTGGCAGGCCACCCGCAAGACCGAGCGGGTGGGGCACACCGTGGTGCTGAAGTTGAAGACGTCGCAGTTCCGCATCATTACCCGTAGCTTCACCCCGGAGGCACCGCCGGCGTCGCTGGAGGAACTGCGCGATATCGCGCTGGCACTGCGGGCGCGGGTGGATCTGCCGGCGGAGACGCGCTACCGGTTGGTGGGCGTGGGGCTCGGGGGATTCCGCGAGCCCGATGAAGTCGTTCAACCCGGATTGTTCGACACGTAGAGCCACGCCCTGCGTGGCTTCGCGGTGTCATGGGTGGCCGAAGCCACGCAGGGCGTGGCTCTACGGCCGGTTTGGGATCGATGTTATTTGTATGCCACGGTCGCAATCTGCTTCCTGTACTGCGGCGTCTCGATCTCACTCACAAACGCATCGGCGTAATCGGCATAACTGATCCGGCTATGCCCGTCCGCCCCGACCAGGAACTGCTTCGCCTGCGTCCGGAACCCGCCTTTCTGAGCCCCGGGACCAATCTCCGCAGCCGGCGAATAGAACGTCCAGTCCAGGTCATCCACCTGCTGCAGCAGGTTGAACGCCTGGCGCGCGGCCAGCGCCACCGGCTTGTACGCGTCCGGGAAGCCTTCGGTGTCCACCAGCTGCACGCCCGGTGCCACTTCCAGGGTGCCGGCCCCGCCGACCATCAGGAAGCGCGGCACGCCGGCCTGGCGCGCGGCCTGCACCAGCTGGCCGGTCACCGTGGTGACCGTGGACGGGTCATCGCCCGGGCGCGGGCCGAAGGCACTGGCCAGCACGTCATGACCGGCAATCACCGCGGCAAGCGCGTCGGTGTCATCCAGCGCGGCAATCGCCAGCTGGGCCCCGTCCAGTTCGGCTGGCAGGCCGGTGTCGCGGCGGACGATGGCGGTGACCTGGTGGCCCCGTTCCAGGGCCTGGCGGGTGATTTCGCGACCGATGTTGCCGGTGGCACCAACAAGGGCAATCTTCATGAGCTGAGTTTCCGCTGAGAGAGGATGCTCAGGTTATGCGCCTGAAATCGAACGAAAAACCGCGTATAACGGCCTAATTTGTTGCATGGATCGATCATATGGACCGGATAACTGCCATGACGGTGTTTGTTGAGGTGGTCGAGCGCGGCAGCCTGACTGCGGCGGCGGAGGCGCTGGACATGTCGCGGGCCATGGTCACCCGGTATCTGGCCGAGGTGGAGCGCTGGCTGGGCGCGCGCCTGCTGCACCGGACCACGCGCAGGATCAGCCTGACCGGCCCGGGGGAGGCCGCGCTGCTGCGGTTCCGGCAGATGCTGGCGATCGGCGAGGAACTGCACGGTGAGCTGGCCACGGACAACCCCGAACCCCACGGCGTGCTGCGGGTCACCGCCAGCGTCTCGTTCGGGCAGTCGCACCTGGCCGCGGCGGTGGCCGGATTCGTCCAGCGCCATCCGCTGACCCGGGTCGAGCTGCTGCTGGTGGACCGGATGGTGAATCTGGTGGAAGAGCGGGTGGACGTGGCGGTGCGCATCTCGCGGGCGATCGACCCGAACCTGATTGCACGGCCGCTGGCGCAGTGTCATTCGGTGCTGTGTGCATCGCCGGCCTACCTGGCCGCGCACGGTGCACCGGCCACCGCCGATGCGCTGGCCGCGCACAACTGCCTGACCCACCATTACGTGGGCAAGAGCGTGTGGCAGCTGCAGCGTGACGGGCGCACCGTGAGTGTGGCGGTGGGTGGCAACATCAGTGCGAATGAAGCCTCGTTGCTGGTGGAGGCGGTACGTGCCGGCGCGGGCATCGCGATGTTGCCGATCTACCAGATCGGCCCGCTGCTGGAATCCGGTGAGCTGGTGCAGGTGTTACCGGACTACGAACTGGACGTGATGGGCCTGCATGCGGTGTACGCCTCGCGCCGGCAGTTGCCGGCGGTGATGCGCAGTTTCCTGGATTTCCTGGTGGAGCGTTTCGCCAGCGAGGAGTTCCGGTCACGCATGTAGAGCCACGCCCTGCGTGGCTGCGGGGTGCCAGTTTCGATCATTGCCGCGCTGCGCGCGGCCAGCCACGCAGGGCGTGGCTCTACAATCCTCTATCCACAACGCGAAGGTGATCCCGCTTTGCCTTACCCCTACCCGCTGGTGATCTTCGACCTCGATGGCACCCTGGTCGACAGCGCCGCCGACATTGCCGAAGCCCTCAATCGCACGCTGGAAGACCAGCAGCTGCCGCGCGTTCCCGAAGCCACCGTGCATACCTGGATAGGCGACGGTGTACGCCGGCTGGTGGAACAGGCATTCACCGCCGCCGGCCACACGGCCAACCTCGACGCCGTCATGCCCGGCTTCATGCGCCACTACGAGGAATGCCTGCTGCGCAGCCCGCGTCTGTATGACGGCGTGGTGCCGGCACTGGAAGCGCTGCGCGCGCAAGGGGTCACGCTCGCCATCTGCACCAACAAACCGCACGCAATGGTGGGCCCGCTGCTCGCGCATCTGGGCGTGCAGAAGTACTTCGCGTTGGTACTGGGCGGCGACTCGCTGCCTGAGCGCAAGCCCAGCGGTGCACCACTGCGGCATATCGCGGCCGTCTTCGATGTGGTGCCGTCGGACGCATTGATGGTGGGCGCTTCGATCACCGACTATCGCGCGGCGGTGGCCGCCGGCCTGCCAATTGCGCTGGTGCGTTACGGCTATCCGCGCGGGCTGGACCTGGAGGCCGTGCAGGCCGTCGCGGTGATGGACGACCTGCGCGAACTGATCACGTTCGGAAAGTAGAGCCGGGCTTGCCCGGCTCCCGATTCATCAACGCGGCTGGTAACGAATGCTCAACCGGTATTCCCGCCCCGGCTGGTTGTACCAGGCCACGGTTTCGTACTCACGATCAAACACATTGCTCACCCGCCCCAGCACCGACCAGTCGCGGCTGATCGCATACTCCAGGCGAAGATCCACAGTGCCATACCCGGCCAAACGCACCGTGTTGGCTGCATTGTCATAGCGCTTGCCAGCCCCGAACGCGGTCACACCCGCACGGAACCCACCGAAGCTGCGATCCACATCCAGACGCGCGGTGTTCTGCGCACGACGCGCCAGCCAGTTGTCGAACTGCGCGCTGCCGTCGGTGCGGTTGCGCGGATCGGTGTGGCTGAGCTGCGCATTGAAGTCGAAGCCTGCGACGCTGAGCGAACCGGTCAGTTCGGCACCGCGGATGCGTGCCTTCTCCACCTGCGACATCATGAAGGTGGTCGCGTCATAGGTGATCAGATCATCGATGCGGGTTTCATACACATCCAGACCCCAGCGCCAGCCGTCGCCCTGCTGTGCGATGCCGAGATTGGCGCTCTTGGATTCCTCCGGGTCCAACGTCGGCACGCCGCTCCACGGGTCATACAGATCGCTGAAGGTGGGAGCCTTGAACGCAGTGCCGTAGCTGGCATTCAAACGGAAGCCGCCACCCAGGTCCATGCCCCAGCCGAGGCTGCCGGTGGTGTGGTTGCCGAACTGCTCGTTGTCGTCGTTGCGCGCGCTGGCCTGCAGGTGGTGTGCACCGAAGCGGGCCTGGTACTGCACGAACACGCCGGTGTTGTCGCGGCTGTCGACCAGATAGCCGGCGCTGCTGCCGTCCAGGTTGTCCTGGCTCCAGTCCACCCCCGCACTGAGCAGCTGGCCCTCGGCCACACCGATGTCGGCCTGCACCGAGGCGCTGTCGCGGTGGGTCTGTGCCGCGCCCAGCCAGGTGCTGTCGTTGTAGTTGTCCGACTCGTTGTCGGCGCGACCGACGTTGGCGGTCAGGGTGAAGCGCTCGCTCGGCGCATAGCGCACCTTGCCGCCCAGCACCTGCTGCAGCGTTTCCGAATAGTTGTAGTAGCCGTCGTAGTGGTTCTCGCCTTCGGCGCGCAGCGCGGTACCTTCCACGCTCAGCGCGTCGGTCAGCGCATAGCCGCCACGCAGGCTCATCGACAGGTTGCGGTAACCATCGCGGTCGGGTTCGTCCGCGCCGCAGCCAGCGAAGGTGGCGGCATCGCCACGGCAGCTGTTGATGCCATCGGTGTGCTGGTATGCGATATCGGTGCCGAACCAGCCGCGCTCGCCGCTGCCGCCAATGCCGCCGCTGGCCTCGCGCAGGCCATTGCTGCCGCCACCGAGCTGGAAGTGCGGAGCGAAGGTGCCGGTGTTGCGGCGGGTGAAGATCTGGATCACGCCGCCAATCGCGTCGGCACCGTACAGGCTGGACTGCGGGCCGCGCACGATTTCCACGCGTTCAATCTGCTCCAGCGGCAGGTCCTGGATCATCGCCAGGCCCAGGTCGCCGGTGTTGATGCGCACGCCGTCCACCAGCACCAGGGTGTGGGCGGAATTGGTGCCACGCAGGAACAGCGAGCTCTGCTTGCCCAGCCCACCGCTGTTGTTGAGGTTGATGCCGGCGCGGCCACGCAGCAGGTCCTGCAGCGACGCCGACTGGCTGCGCTCGATCTCGGCGCGGTCGATCACCTGTGCCGGTGCGATGCTGTCCTGCAGGGCAATCGGGGTGCGGGTGGCGGTGACCAGCACCTGATCCAGCGCGGTGGCATCGTCCTGTGCGGCGGCCAGCAGCGGCAGTGCGCTCAGCACAGCCAGGGTAAGGGTTTGCAGCTTCATCAATCACTCCGGGTACCGCGCACGCCCGCGCGGCAGGGAAAAGGAGGATCACGCTGCAACGGACGACGACGGTGGGCAGGCGCGCACGGCACTGCTTGCCGCCGCCATGCCCGCCGCATCGCAACCAGTCAGCTTCAGGGCCGGTCTCCGGGCTGGCGGGTCGAGCGGACGCTGTCTGCTCGCACCAGGCACCTTCCCATGCCGCAGCACAGTGGTATCTCGCCTGGCTTCCACGCTTACCGTTGCGGGGGCAGCGCCGGCCTGTTCACCGGCTTCCCGTTTAAACCGCAGCCGAAAGGCCGCAGTCACCCAAAAGCACGCGGATTCTATCGCGTAGAGCCACGCCCTGCGTGGCTGCGGCCACGATTGGCAC
>JAEXNZ010000150.1 GCA_023439425.1 Pseudomonadota bacterium | reverse complement strand
GGGCGTGGCTCTACGCAAGTGTCACAGCAACCATGTAAAGTCCCCTCAAGGTCGTAACAGGGGAGCACCGCTCATGCATCGTGCACGTCAGCATGCAGCCAGCCAGACCCGCGAGCGCCGGCATCGGCTCGCCCATGAAGCCGCCCGGCTGATGGCCGAGGGCGGTATCCGCGACTACCACCAGGCCAAGCTCAAGGCCGCCAGCCGGCTCGGCATCCATGACGATGCCTCGCTGCCGCGCAACACCGAGATCGAGGACGCCCTGCGCGAGTACCAGCGCCTGTTTGCCGGTGCGGGGCATGGCGAGCAGCTGCGCGCCAAACGTGAGGCTGCTCTGCGCGCGATGGAATTCCTGCACGCGTTCTCGCCACGGTTGTGCGGACCGGTGTTCGACGGCACCGCCGACAACCACAGTCCAGTGCAGCTGCAGTTGCATACCGACCACGCCGATGCGGTGCAGTACTTCCTGGAAGAACACGGCATTCCGGCTGAATCGCGGATGCGCCGGCTGCGCCTGGACCGCGAGCGCACGCTGGACGTGCCAGTGTGGGTGTTCAGTGCCGAAGGACTGACCTTCGACATGGCCGTGCTGCCCTTCGACGCCCTGCGCCAGCCGCCACTGTCTGCAGTAGATGAGAAACCGCTGCGTCGTGCCTCCACCAGCCAGCTGCGCACCCTGCTCGCCAGTGAGGAAATCGACGGCTGGCTGGGCGACGGCTGAGTCACCAGCCCACGCCGAAGCCCATCGCCAGAGTACGCTCGCCGCCCGTACTGAACGCCCCGTTGAGGCTGAAGGTGGTGGCGGCGCGTCGGTCCAGCACGCGCTGGTAGCCCACAGCCAACGCCGACTCGCCATCGGCATGTCCCACCCCGGCCCCGAGCCGGTTCCAGGTCGGCACCCCTGCGGTGTTCATCGCCATCGCCGCCTGCGCGCCGCCCATCGCCGCCATCCGGTTGAGCCGTCGATCCAGACGCTCGATGCGCTCGTTCAGACGATGCTCGACGCCAACAACAGCCTGGTCGGTGTAGGCATTTGCGCGGTTCACGGCCGCCTCCACCGCACGCGCGTCGACCGGCAGTTCGAGCGGATCCGTTGACGGCGTCGCGCGCGGCGTGGGCGCGGTCTGCGTCGGCGCGGCGGAAGCCACGTCGGCGGCAACGGCTTCCGGCGCGCGCGCAGCTGCCTCGTCGGGTGCTGCCGCCCGCAATCCGTCCATACGCTGGTTGAGCGTGCTGGTCGCGCTTTCCAGTGCCTGCTGGGTGCCGCGCAAGCCTTCATCGAGGTGGGTCAATGCGCCCGCCACGCTGTCGTGGCGCACGCCGAGCACCGTGTAGTGACGGCCCTGAAACTGCCCGGTCGCATCGACTTCGCCCGCGCCCAGCAGACCGGCGACGCGGTTGAGCTGACGCACCGTTACGACGTCGTCGGGTGCGGTGCCGGGCATGACATGCACGATGCGCCGGCGCATACCCTGCCCGCCCACCGACACTTCCATCGGCTGCGTGGCCACCGAGCCATAGCCGATGGCCACGCTGTTGTAGCCGTCTTCCCATACCTGGGTGGAGGCCCCGATGGCCAGGCCGTTCTCGGCCGACACTCTGGCCCGTGCACCAAGCGCAAAGCCATCGGCGGCGTGCTGCTGCACATAGGCCCCGCGGCCAATCGCCACCGAATTGGTGCCGTGTGCCCAGGTGTACGCCCCCAACGCCGTCGAACCATTGCCCTGCGCACGCGCGTCGCTGCCATACGCACTGCCCAGGTGTGCGGCCTGCGCGGGTCGACTCTCTGCATCGGCTCCGACCCGGGCGTACAACGCCGCATGTTCGAGCGGCCGGATCCGCGCATGGGTGGCATGCAGCTGCGCGCCATTGATGCCCTCTCGGCTGTCCGGTGTGATCATCCCGTCGCCCATGCCAACGAGGCGCGCGCCGCGCAGCCGCACGGTCTGGTCGGGTGCAAACCGCAGCAGGTCATCGCCTTCGGGAAACACCCCTGCCAGCGTGTCGCGCAGCGCTGCGATGTCATCGCGATTGCGTGCAATCTGGGCTCCGTTGGCGCTGACCTGGGGTGACATGTCCGGCAGCGTGGAGGCAGCACCCGTGCCCCGGTCCCGACGCAACGCGCTGGCTGCCCCCACACCCAGCGCCAATCCGCCCGCCAGCGCACCAGCACTCGCTCGAGGCGGCGTGGTGGAGGGCATGGATTGCGCTTCCGCAACGTCATCTCCCCGCTCGGCAATCTCAGGGTCGGCCGTCGCCGCCGGGTGGGCCGTATCGGCATGGAACAGCAGCACCAGCGCGCTCAGGGTCGGGATGATCAGCTTCATGCAGCTTCCTCATGCAGATCGGGGGAGTCGGTCACCGGCGCAACGTTGTCAGCCGGCTCCGGACGCAGGCTCTGCTGATGCTCGCGATAGCCATCGCGGCTGAGCCGGTAGTACACGTTCACGCGCGCATCTGCGCGCGGATGGAATGGCAATGGCAGCTGGTCACCCGGGTAGACGCTGCGTTCGACGGGGTGCACCTGGCAGTCTCCCGCCACGCACTGCTCTACCTTCAACACGCCCAGGCGCAGGCTGCCCAGGTTGCGCAGGGTGTCGCCCTGTACCTCCAGAGCGGCACGCCCCTGTGGCGGCAGCACATTGACGAGTACTCCCCAGACCAGGCTAACGCTGATGGTGGCGCTGGCGGCACCCGGCGCTTCTGCCGCATCGGCTTCCTCCAGCGGTGGCACCGCTTCAAAGTAGACACGCAACGCGGTTTCCTGCTCCACCGGGCCCAGTGCGATCACCCGCACAAGACGGCTGCCTCCAGCGGCCAGCGCGAACCGCGAGGGCATCACGGCCACGGCGGCAGCCTCGCCTGCCGCTTCATCGACCTCGTGTTCGCGTTCAGTGCCGGGGTGCAGCACGCGTTTGACGGTGGCCCGGATGTACTGCGGAAGCGCCGACTGTGAATGCACCCGCACACCGGCTGCTTTGCCGGCGTCCACGTGTATGCGCATGGGGTGCACATCCAGATTGGCGTACGCCTGCACGGGCAGCAGCAGGCACAGGGCGGTCAGACAACGCAGCAGCATGATCAGCACTCCAGTGAGGTCAGGGTCGTCGGGTGGGCAGGCGCATGCGCAGCACCAGGGCCCCCTGGTAGCGGCCATGGCGCTTGCTGGCCGTCGGTATGCGCGGCACGTGCAGGGTCATCACCATCGGCACGCAGTACACCAGGTACGGCAGGCCCGGCAGGGTCACGGCGCGCAGCGGCGCGCTGTCCAGGCCGTCCAGTGCCACCTCTGCGCGGTTGCCCAGGGCCAGCTCGCCCCCGCCATGGCGAAGACGCAGCTGGTAGTCGATGCGGTCCAACTCCCCGTTGCCGCCGCTGTCGTGCCAGATCGAGAAGTGCTCTGATACCGCCGGCCCGCTGTCGTGGGCCCCCAGCAGCAGCCGTGGGCTGTGCGCGCCGGTGCCGTCATACAGGCACAGATCCAGCGTGGCGCTGCCACCGATGCTGCCCGGCAACGGGTGCGGCCGATAGTCGAGCGGCAGCTGCACCCGCCCGTTCGACGACCCGAACGCGGGCAGGTACAGGGTGGCGCGCGCATGGTCGGTCACGGTGATCTCCAGCACGAACACCTGGCGTCCGATCAGCGCCCCACCTGCATGGCGCAGGTCCAGATGCAGCTCGCCGCGCCAGCGCCCGGCCACCAGCTGGACGATGTCCGCGCTGTCCAAGCGCAGCGTCGCCGCCGTGCCGGCCGGGGCGATATGACAGTCGCGGTTCGCGGACGTCCACAGTGGAAACACCGCCTTGTCCCAGTAATCGTCGCTGCAGGTCCGCTCCCATTCGATCCGCTCCAGCGCGCCGATCAGTCCCACCGTGATTCGCTGCCCGCTGCGCTGTTCGCGGAAGTCCATGCGCAGCGTGGCCGGGCCGACCGGCCCCTGCCCGGTATCGGCCTGGGGGCAGCGCCCAAGTGCGGGATCCTCGCTGCAGGTCACATGCAACTGGCCATAGCCGCGCGCGACTTCGTCGTAGCCGAGCACGGTGCGCGGTGCCCATAACTGCAGCGGCTCCGGAGCTGACCGGTCGAAGCCGTGCTGCAGGCTGACCGTAGTGATGCCACCGGGTGGCACGGTGACCGGTGGGCGCTGGGCCAGTGCCCACGCAGGCAGCAGCAACATCAGCAACAGTACGCCGGCGCGCACGCTCAGGGTGCTCCCGCTGCACTGTCTGCCGTCGAGGGACGGCGCGCCGACAGCAGGCGCTGTACATGCGGTTGTGCCGCAATGGACTCCGGCAGCTGAGCCGCAGTGACAGGAGAGCAGGTCACTGCACCTACCCGCAGCAGTCCGGCGCGGTGTTCGCGCACCTGCAGCGGACACTGCAGCAGACGCTCACCCTGCAGCAGATACAGCCAGGCATGACGCTGCTCGAACTCGGCCAGAAATTCGCCTTGAACGCCCAGTGCCGGCACCGCCGCATTGAGGATCGACGCGCCTGCCAGCACGTTTCCGGCCTCGTCGCGGGCGCTGCCCAGGTAGGCATGGGTGGCCGCCACCGAAACCGGTACCAGTATCAACCGACCCGGCAGCAGGAACGGCTGCAATTCGGTCGCGTCGATCGATGCGCGCAGAGCAGCCGTCGACGCCGAGCTGGCGTCCTGCACGCGCAGCGGGTGCCGCTGGTATCCATCGACCGGCAACAGGCGGCGCTCACCGACGCGCACAGTCAGTTGGCCGCGCGCTCCGGCCTGCACCTCGGCGGCAGGGCCGTGCAGCGACTGATCGGCATCGACCTCGGCGTCCACCGCCACCACCACCCCGGCATCGGCTCCGTCGGCGGCTCCCCAGTAGAGCCCCTGCGAGGACACGGCCAGCGCCGTGCTGTGGTGTGCGCTCCAGGATGCTCCCGAGCTTCCCGCCGTGCGGGTGTACGCCACGGTCGCCCCACCCCGCCCCCACGACCGGCGCAGGTCGCCGCTGACCAGCACGTCGTGCGCATCGCCCGCCCGCAGGCTCAGCTCGGTGCTGATCGCACGGGCGCTGTCGTCCTGCTCCTGGCGCCAGGTCTGCGCCAGTCGCAGCTGACGGTCGGGCGTGTGGCCGCTGCGCTGCCGCAGTTCGGCACCTGCGCGTTGCAGGCGCACGCGGCCCCCTGCGCTGTCCAGCCGGGCAAGATTGACGCTCAACTGCACGCCACGGTCCGCGCTGGCCAACCGCCGGTCGGTGCTGCGCTGGTGCCAGACGCCTGCACGCGTGCCCACACTCAGACCACGCCAGACCCGGGTGCGGGTGTAGTTGGCCTGCAGGCCGCGGTTGCTGCCAGGCACAGCCCATTCGCCGGGTTCGCTCGGCGGCAGCGCACTGCGGCGCTCCGTGTAGCCCAGGTGCAGGCTGCCGCCGAGCAGCGGAAGCGATACCGAGGCACTGGTCGCATCCACGCACCCTGCACGGCCCGAGCTGCTTCGGTGGGCGCAGGCATCGCCGCGCATGCGCTGGTGATGGAGGTTCCAGGCCACCCGGTGACGCACGCTCAGCTGCACCTGCCCGCCCTGCCCGCCATCGCTGGCTGCGATCAGTCCAAGATCGGCATGCAGGTCGAGCGCATCCCAGCCGCGTCGCAGCCCCACGCGCAGTTCGTGTGCGGCAACGCCATCTACGTGCGAAGCCCCCAGGCCAAGACTGGTGCTGGCCGCCAGAGGAATCCGCACCCCAGCCTGCAGCACACGGGATCCATGTCCCGATGGGCCCAGCTCGCGCTGCCGGCCGCCCTGCACGAACCATTGCAGCGCGGGGTACCACGTGCCGCTGCTACGTTGGAACGGGACGGTTTCGCTGCGCACGAAACGGCCGTCCTCATGGATGCGCAGGGTCAGCAGGTAGCTGCCGGGAGGAAACAGGCGCGTGTCCAGCGTGCTTGCCCCCGCCGGCAGGTAGAAGGTCTGCAGCAGGCGTTCGCCGTCGAAGACGTCCACGCGCGCGTCGCGCCCCAGCAGCACGCTCACCGGCACCGCGTCGTCCAGTGCATCGGTATCCAGGTAGGCCAGGGTGGTACCGGCACGCATGCCCTGCATGCGCCCCAGCGGCAACAGCCCCAACCCGAATTGACCACCGAGCGGACTGGAAAGATTGCGACGATCGATGCGGCCAAGCTGCAGGTAGTGGCTCGCGCCGAGATCGAGCCGGTAGTACAGCTCGTCAACATCGGTGCGCGCCTGCACCGCATTATCGGCCGCGCGCCAGCGCGCATGGTTCCAGCTACCGCCCAGATGCCCGGCGCTGCCCACGCCCTGGGCAGCGCGCCCGTGCAGGTTGAAGGCCAGTTCGCGCTCACTTCCGCTCAGATGCAGGGTCTGCTGGTACAGAAGCGCATTGCGCGCCTGCTCGGCGGCCTGGTGGAAACGCGCGCGCGCCGCGTCCTGCGGCAGCCAATGCGATGATGGAAACAACAGCAGCACGCTTTCAGCCTCGTCAAAAATGGCCGTCACCGCGGCCGCGTCGTCCGGCGGCGCGCGCCAGCCGCAACCGGGCTGAGGCTGCGCATGCAGACAGGCCAGCTGACTGTCGCGCGGCAACGGCGCGGCCAACACGGAGAACAGCGCCGTCTGCGCTTCGTCGGTGAGGCCGAGTGCGGCAAGCACCTGCGCAGGCTGCTCGATCTGGACGTGATCCAGCGTCACCCACACCGGCCACAATCCGGCAGAGCGTCCGAACGCACGCACTTCGACACGCTCGGCATGCCCGCCGGCGAGGTCTTCGAAACCAGGAGGCAGGCGCTGCGCTGCCGCCGACCGAGCAATCAGCAGCAGGGTCAGTCCAAGCAACGGCAGTACAGGCAGGCAGATGCGCATGGCAACGAATGGGCGCACCGGCCAGCAGCGGCCGGTGCGTCACCGACGACTTACAGGCTGCCGGCTTTCTGCGCCAGCACCAAGCTGACCGGGCCGTCATACAGACCTGCCGCGCTGATCGGGCCGGGCACCGCCTGTGCAACGGTCAGAGGCATTTCGATGGACGCACCGGGAATGGCTCCCAGGAACAACTGGTCGGCGGTGAAATCAATCGGAGCCACACCGAGCTCGCGCCCGTTGAGGGTGACCCGCAGCGGCACATCGACCGCGCCCGCAGCGGCAACGCGCGGCACCAGCACCGCCGGTTCGGCCAGACGCACATCGACATCCAGCGTGGTGTCGTTGGAGAAGATGCGCACACGCTCGGTCCAGCTGCTCAGCCCCTGCCCGGCGCGATACGGCAGTTGCACGGCATCAGGCAACGCGCTGCCATCGGCCTTGAGCAGTGACAAGGTGGGGTCAACGTTGGCCCACACAGTGACGTGCGCTTCGGCCGCGTGTGCGGAGATGGCAGCGGTGCACAGGGCGAGTGCGACGACGGTCTGCTTGATGATGCGGTTCATGCGTGGCGTTCCAGAAGAAGTGGACGCGCATGTTCGGCAAGTTGAGTCGCGTGCCGTATTCAAACGTTCCTAAAGCACGGGTATGTGTGGGCGAAACGCAAGCAATCCGATGGTGGTGTGTTCTGCATTTCGCGAACGGCGGCGTTTCCGTTGTTCCGTGTTGGGAGGGGCCGAACACCCTCGCTCCGGGACACGCCGCAAGTACGTCCATGT
>JAEXNZ010000115.1 GCA_023439425.1 Pseudomonadota bacterium | reverse complement strand
AGGCCATGGCAGTCCCAGCCCGGCACGTAGGGCGCATCGAAGCCGGCCAGGTAGCGCGACTTGACGATGATGTCCTTGAGGATCTTGTTGACCGCATGGCCGAGGTGGATCTGGCCGTTGGCATACGGCGGGCCGTCGTGCCGCACGAACAGCGGGCGACCCTGCGCGTTTTCGCGCAGGCGGGCGTACAGGCCCTCGTCTTCCCAGCGCGACAGAATGCCCGGCTCGCGCTTGGGCAGGTCGCCGCGCATCGGGAATTCAGTGGCTGGCAGATGAAGGGTGGCTTTGTAGTCCTGGCTCACGCAGTGGCTCGCAATCTGTGTTCGGAAAGGATGTGGCGGGCTTGGTCGGCGTCACGGTGCATCTGGTCGGTCAACGCGGCCAGATCATGGAACTTCTCTTCATCGCGCAGTTTGGCGACGAATTCAACTTGAATGTGCCGACCGTACAGGTCGCCCTGGAAGTCGAACAGGTGGGCTTCCAGCAGCGGCTCGACACCTTCCACGGTGGGGCGGGTGCCGAAGCTGGACACCGACGGCCACGGCTGGTCGAACACGCCGTGCACCCAGGTGGCGTAGATGCCGGCCAGCGCCGGCGTCTTCGGGAAGCGCAGGTTGGCGGTGGGGAAGCCGAGCGTGCGGCCAAGCTGACGACCGCGCACCACCCTGCCCCCGATCGCATACGGGCGACCGAGCAGGTCGCCGGCATGGGCGAAGTTGCCTTCGCGCAGCAGCTGGCGGATGCGGGTGGCGGAAATGCGCTCGCCATGCAGGTCGACCGGGTCGATCGCGCCGGCCGTGAAGCCGTGCTGCTCGCCCATGGCCTGCAGCAGGGCCAGATCGCCGCGGCGGCGGTTGCCGAAGCAGAACTGCGGGCCGATCCAGACTTCGCGGGCACCCAGGCGTTGCACCAGCAACTGTTCAACGAAGGCTTCAGCGGACATCGCGGCCATGCGCGCGTCGAACCGCAGCAGGCCGATGGCGTCCACGCCCAGTTCGGTCAGGCCGGCGACCTTGTCGCGGGCCAGCGTCAGGCGCGGCGGCGGCTCGCCCTGGGCGAAATACTCGCGCGGCAGCGGCTCGAACGCCACCACCACGGCGGGGACGCCCAGCGCGCGGGCACGCGCGACGGCGTGGCGCACCAGCGCACGATGGCCCAGGTGCAGGCCGTCGAACGCGCCGATGCAGACCACGCTTCCGTGCGGGAACAGACGCCCGCCTTCGATGCTTCTGAACAGCCTGCTCATCTACTGGTTATCCGGCCCACCCAGGCCACTGTGTTGCTTGGTATGACCGGCAAGTATAGCCGGGGCGTCAAGGGCAGCCACGCAGGGCGTGGCTCTACGCGATGGCGGCGATTCACCGGAGCCGCGCCCTGCGTTCATCCCTCAGTGCTCACGCAGGTGGCGGGGGCGGAAGCCCATCGCGACCAGCGCCACCAGATAGGTGAGGCCGCCGCCGCCGACCAGCAAGGCCAGGTTGCCGATCCGGTGCCACTTATCCATGCCGGTGAAGCCGGGCATGCTGTACAGCAGGGCCAGCAGCACCGCCACCATGGCCGCGCAGGCCAGCACCAGCCGGGTGACATAGCCGGCCCAGCCGGGCTTGCGCTCGTACACATCGGTCTTGCCCAGCCAGTACCAGAGCAGGCCGAGGTTCAGGTAGCTGGACATGGCGCTGGCAATGCCGAGGGCCAGGTGCAGGCCGGGCTGCTTGCCCAGCGCCGCCATCACCCCTTCAGCCTTCAGCGCATCCGGCACCATCACGTGGTACAGCACCGCCAGCAGGGCGAAGTTGAACACCATGTTGGCGACCAGCGCGGCAATGCCGGCACGCACCGGGGTGCGGGTGTCCTGACGGGCGTAGAACGCCGGCAGCACTACCTTCAGCAGGGCAAACGCCGGCAGGCCGGCGGCCAGGCCGTACACCGACAACGCGGTCATGCGGGTATCGAAGGCGGTGAACTGGCGGTACTGGAACAACGTGGCGATCAGCGGCTCGGCCAGCAGCACCAGGCCGAGCATGGCCGGCACCGCGATCAGCAGCGTGGTGCGCAGGCCCCAGTCGAGGGCATTGGAGAACCCGGCCTTGTCGGTACTGACATGGTGGCGGGCCAGCGCCGGCAGGATCACCGTACCCAGCGCCACCCCGAACACGCCCAGCGGCAGCTCCAGAAAGCGGTCGGCCAGCGACAGCCAGGACTGCGAGCCGTCGGTGAGCTGGGCGGCGATCACCGTGTCCAGCAGCAGGTTGATCTGCGCCACCGACGAGCCGAACAGGGTCGGCACCATCAGGGTCAGCACCTTGCGCACGCCCGGGTGCCGCCAGCCCCAGCGCGGCAGGGTCAGCAGGTTGATGCCCTTCAGCGAGGGCAGCTGGAACAGCAGTTGCAGCATGCCGGCGGCCAGCACGGCCCAGCCCAGCGCCAGGATCTGCTTCTCCGGGGTGCCCCCCAGTTGCGGGGCCAGCCAGAGCGCGCCGGCGATCATGCACAGGTTAAGAATGACCGGGGTCAGCGCCGGCATCGCGAACTTCTGGAAGCTGTTGAGCGCCCCCCCGGCCAGCGCCGTCAGCGACACGAACAGCAGGAACGGGAAGGTCAGGCGGAACAGGTCCACCAGCAGCCCATGCTTGACCGGGTCGGTGTCCACCCCACTGGAGAACAGCGAGGCCAGCTGCGGGGCAAAAATCAGCGCCAGCGCAGTGACCACCATCAGCACCCCGCCCAGGGTGCCGGCCACGCGCGACATCAGTTCGCGCAGCTCGGCATGCGGGCGGGTTTCCTTCACCTCCGTGAACACCGGCACGAACGCCGTGGCGAACGAGCCCTCGGCGAACAGCCGGCGCAGGAAGTTGGGCACCCGGAAGGCCACCCAGAATGCGTCGGTCACCGCATTGGTGCCGAACGTGGTGGTGATGACTTGGTCGCGGACCAGGCCCAGGACGCGGGAAATCATGGTCATGCTGCTGAACGACAGCAGCCCGCGCAACATCCTTGGTGAACTCACCCGTGTTCCCTCTTGACAATTGACTTGACGTACATTTTTCGAGCCATCATACTTTCCAGCTTGCTGTTCCCATTACACCGATTTTTCAGGAAACCACCACTGTGGCCAATATCAAGTCCGCCAAGAAGCGCGCCAAGCAGACCGTCGTGCGCAACGCGCGCAACACGGCTCAGCGTTCGATGCTGCGCCCCGCTGTCAAGAAGGTGATCAAGGCTCTGGATGCCAATGACGCCGCCGGCGCCGAGGCAGCCTTCGCCGTCGCCCAGCCGATCCTCGACCGTTTCAGCTCGCGCGGTCTGATCCACAAGAACAAGGCTGCTCGTCATAAGAGCCGCCTGACCGCCCGCATCAAGGCCCTCAAGGCCGCCTGATACGGCGTCGCGGCACCGGTCGTAGAGCCACGCCCTGCGTGGCTTCGACCAAGCCCGATCAAGAAGCCCGGCATCGACCGGGTTTTTTGTTGTGCGCGCGATGACGGTGTCCAGCCACGCAAGGCGTGGCTCTACGACGGACGCCGCAGACAGGGGCCCCCTACGGAAAAACCCGGCCGAGGCCGGGTTTTTCACGTGTGCGTGGAGGCGCTCAGAGCGCATCGCGCGCATCCGCCTCTTCTTCTTTCTGGCGGTCAAAGAACGCCATCACCTGGTTCATGATCGGCCAGGTGCCCTCGCGCCCCAGCGCCGAGACCAGATACCAGGGCTGGGTCCAGCCCAGCTCAGCCACAATCTGCTCAGCAGCAGCCTTGGCCTCGTCCTCGAACATCAGGTCGGCCTTGTTCAGCACCAGCCAGCGCGGCTTGTCCAGCAGCTCCGGGTCGTGCTTTTCCAGCTCGCGCTCGATGGCACGCACCTGCTCCACCGGCGAGATGCCTTCCACGCCACCTTCCATCGGGGAGATGTCCACGAGGTGCAGCAGCAGGCGGGTGCGCTGCAGGTGGCGCAGGAACTGCGCGCCCAGGCCAGCGCCGTCGGCCGCGCCCTCGATCAGGCCGGGAATGTCGGCGATGACGAAGCTGCGGTAGTTCTCCACCCGGACCACGCCCAGGTTCGGGTACAGGGTGGTGAACGGGTAATCGGCCACCTTCGGGGTGGCTGCGGACACGGCGCGGATCAGTGTGCTCTTGCCGGCATTCGGGAAGCCCAGCAGGCCGCCGTCGGCCAGCAGCTTCAGTTCCAGCTTGAGCAGGCGCTCCTCGCCCTCTTCGCCCGGCAGCGCCTGGCGCGGCGAGCGGTTGGGGGAGCTCTTGAAGTGCATGTTGCCGAGGCCACCGCGCCCCCCCTTGGCGACCAGCAGGCGGTCGTTGTGCTGGGTCAGGTCGCCAATGACTTCGTCGGTGGCGACATTGATCACCACGGTGCCGACCGGCACGGTGATGGTGAGGTCTTCACCACCCTTGCCGTAGGCCTGGCGCCCCATGCCGTTTTCGCCGCGCTGCGCCTTGAAGATGCGCTCGTGGCGGAAGTCGACCAGGGTGTTCAGGTTTTCGTCGGCGCGGATGTACACGCTGCCGCCGTTGCCGCCGTCGCCGCCGTCCGGGCCGCCCAGCGGGATGAACTTCTCGCGACGGAAACCGACGCAGCCGTTACCGCCATTGCCGGCAATGACCTGGATTTCTGCTTCGTCTACAAGTTTCATGATTCTGGATGCCAACTGGAGGCGGCGGGCGCAGGCATGGCCCACCGCAAGTCTAAAAGATGCCCGGCTCGGATGCCGGGAAAACAAAAGCCCCGCTGGAAGCGGGGCTTTTGTCGGCTACCCACGCGCCAGGCGCGGGTGCCTGCGTATCGCGAAGATCAGGCTTCGGCGACGACGCTGACGGTGCGACGCTTCTTCGGGCCCTTCACCGAGAACTCCACCTTGCCGTCGATCAGAGCGAACAGGGTGTGGTCACGGCCCAGGCCAACGCCGGTACCCGGGTGTAACTGGGTGCCGCGCTGACGCACGATGATGTTGCCGGCGTCGATGGCCTGGCCACCGAAGATCTTCACGCCGAGGTACTTCGGGTTGGAGTCGCGACCGTTGCGCGAGGAGCCTACGCCCTTTTTATGTGCCATGACTGCTTCTCCTTATTACTTGTTACCACCGGCAACGCCGGTGATCTCGATTTCGGTGTAGTACTGACGGTGACCC
>JAEXNZ010000052.1 GCA_023439425.1 Pseudomonadota bacterium | reverse complement strand
CACCTCCACCGCACCCAGGTTCTCTTCCAGCCGATGCAGCTTGGTCGTACCCGGAATCGGCACGATCCACGGCTTGCGCGACAGCAACCACGCCAAGGCAATCTGCGCGGGCGTCGCCCTGCGCGCTTCCGCAATCTGCGCAATCGCATCCACCAGCTGCTGGTTCGCAGTACGTGCCTCCACCGAGAAGCGCGGATTGTTGGCGCGGATATCACCGCTCTCAAACGTGGTACTGGCGTCGATCTTGCCCGTGAGGAAACCACGCCCCAACGGACTGAACGGCACAAAGCCAATGCCCAGCTCCTCGCACGCCGGCAGCACGTCCTGCTCCGGCGCGCGCCACCACAGTGAGTATTCGCTCTGCAGCGCCGCCACCGGCTGCACCGCATGCGCACGACGGATGGAATCCACGCCCGCCTCAGACAGCCCGAAGTGCCCTACCTTGCCCTCGGCAATCAGGTCACGCACGGTACCGGCCACATCTTCCATCGGTACCGCCGGATCCACGCGGTGCTGGTAGAACAGATCAATGCGCTCAGTACCGAGGTTACGCAGAGACTGCTCGGCGACCTTCCGGATGTTGGCCGGACTGCTGTCCACGCCCGCCTGTGCGTTGCCGTCCTTGAAACCGAACTTGGTGGCGATCACCACCTTGTCGCGGAACGGGGCGACGGCTTCGCCCAGCATCTGCTGGTTGAGGGTGCCGTAGGCTTCAGCGGTATCGAACAGGGTGACGCCGCGCTCGATGGCGTCGCGGATCAAACCGACCGCAGCAGGTCGTTCCAGACCCCGCCCGTAGGCGAAGCTCAGGCCCATGCAGCCAAAGCCCAGTGCTGACACCTGCGGACCATTGCGGCCGAGTGTGCGTGTCTTCATGGTTCATGCTCCTGGAGTGGGGAAGACCACCAGTCTGCTCCCATCGCCGCCCCACGATAAGCGCGCATAACCTGAATACACTTATGCGCCACGCTTATAAGATCGCCGCGAGCCCTTGATCCACGCCCTCACTCCAGCAGCTTCCCATCCTCCCCTGCCCGCCGGAACTCCCACTCCCGGCGCAGCGTTTCCCAACCATAGTGCCGCAACTGCAGCGCGGCAACCGGCCGCTCGGCGGCGATCTCATTCCAGTACGGCTGGGTGCGGAACTCCCATACCAGCGGAAGTTCGCTGTCGCCCACCTTTTTCTGGAACGGGCCCACGCCCAGGTGTCGGGTCGGAATCTCCTTCCCGTCCGCATCCAGCGGCACCACGCTGGTCCAGATGCCTTCCGGTGCTGCAGGCTGGACGCGCTCATTCTGCATCGTGATCCGATGCGGTGCCGGCATGGACACGCGCACACTGGGGTTCACCTTGGATGCCTCGCCGGGCTTGATGACCTCCGTGCCCACCCAGCGGTGAACCTCGACATCCACAGTCATGCGGATGCGATCCAGGGCCTGTCGCTGCTGCTCAGTGGTGTTCAACGGCAGGCGGAACGGGAACGACGGCGACGTCTCGGCGACCTTGTGCCGTCCTTCCATCTGCATCGAAGACAGTATCCGCACCGCCTCCAGGTCCGGCACCGGCTTGCCGTCGCGCCCGAGCAGGGTCACCGAGCGCGGGCGCACGGTCAGGGTGGGTTCGAGTACAGAGGACACAGGAGAAGGCGGCCCCAGCCGGGCTTCCGCGCCGATGGCCAGCTGGGTGCGACCGGCATCCCGATCCGGCAGCAGCGCAAAGCGCAGGCTTTTCTCGAAGGCCGGCAGCGCGTCCGCCGACACCATCCAGGCGTCCAACTGGCCCTCCACCTCTTTGGAAGCGGCGTAGTCTTCAGGACGGCCGCTGGGCGCGCTGTACGGCGGCCGCGCGAGCTCGTCGGTGACCGACGCCACCTGCTGGCGATACTGCTCGGGGGTCATCGGCTCCAGGAACGGTTCGTAGGAAAGATCGGCGACGTGGCTGGTTTCAGTGGTCGAGGGAAAGCCGCGCGACGCATCACGATGCAGGGTTGTACGGGTTTCCACCGGCATGCCGTCGCTGCGACGCACCGCCTGCCGCCCTCTGCCCTTCAGGGCTTTTCCACTCACGGTGAACTCCAGCACCGCCACGGTCGGGGTCAATGCAACCACCTTCTGCGTCACCGCCACGGTGCCGTGCGCCTGCGACTGTGCGGTACGACGATGGCTCTGGCCGACCTGCCACTGTTCCGGCACGTGCTGCGGCAGCATGGCCAGCACATTTTCGCCGGACAGCTGCCACTGCGTGGCATCTGGCATTTCCGTCACCGCCTGCTCCCAGAGGCGCGTGTTCACAGGCTCCAGTGCACCGGCCTCGTCCTTGGCCGATACGGTCGTACGGAATCCGGACGCCAAGGCGTCCAGCATGGGCTGCACGCCCGGCTCGCGCTGATCGAGGTCGGTGACCCGATGCTTGCCATGGCCCATCACCTGATACTCGGACCACAACGGCCGGACCGTCACGGTGCGACCGCCGTTCGCAGCAGCATCAACCTTGACCCGGTGAAACGTCACCGACTCCACGCCGGACTGCATGGCATCGTCATGCTGGATCAGCTGCAGCGATGCGTACACCGACTCGGCCGCAACGGCGACCACAGGGCTACCCACCAAGGCGGCCGCCAGAACTACAGCAACAGTAAAACGCACGGGATCTCCTATCCATCAACCTCCAGAATAACCGTCATGATAGACGCCGAAGCGAGGACGCGACACCTCGCGCCTCCGCTACCAGAACGGCCCCAACTGCACGTGGACACTGGAAGCATCAGGTTGGCCCGCGATCAAGGCCCCCATCACGAACTGCACATCGGTAGGCAGATCCAGACCTGATTGCTGCAGCAGACGCTCGCAGTCGGATGCAAACGTCGGATGGATGCGGCGGCGCGACTGCAGCATGATCGTGATGTGCGACTGATGCTGCCATGCGGGTGGCACCAATGTGAAAAATGTACTCCCCAGCGCGAAGAGTGGTGCATGCGGCTCGCCAGGCAGGGCGAGATCCGTGCTATCTGCAGTCACCAGCGCGGTGGCATCGGGCCGTCGCAGTGTCCACGCCTGCAGCGAATGGCGACCAGGCACAGGGGCCAACGTGCCGCCTACCGCTTCTGCCAGCAACGCCAGCCCCTGCTCCGCGTCCAGCCCATACTGGGCCAGGGCCTTGGGATCCAGCCCGTACCACAGCTGCACCACGCCCTCGACCGGACCGTAGGCATGTTCCACGCCGACCGGCACCAGCGCCGGCAGCAGCACCGAATACACGACCTGCTGCAGCGCCTCTTCCGACCGCGAAGGACTGCTGAGGGTCATGAACGCCGTCGGACTGGCGGTGCTGCCCAGCGGCTGCAGCGAAGGGGTGGGGACTCTCTCAGGCTCCTGCACTGATCTGCGCGGCGCGCAGGCGGACAGCAGCACGGTGCCGGATACTGCCGCCAGCAACAGGCGACGACGGCGTCCATTTTGAAGTTCGGACATGATGCATGACATCCATTTCGATCTGACGGTCTATCCGCCCCACGATAACGCAACAGCTACCGCGAATGATCTCCACCACCGGCCGGAACCTATCGAATGTCGCAAACGGCACGCTGAGACGTGCCGAAACGCCGTACTTTCAGTCGCAATTGGCAATTCACAACGGCGCTGCGCCACGATCACAAGCCCGCCCTCAGCCCGGTTCCATATGAGCAGTGTCTCTGCAGTCGTCACCCTCGTGGCCGCCGTGGTGTTGTTTCTGTATGGACTGCAAGGCTTCACCCAGCAGCTGCGCAGCAGTGGCGAGTCAATGCTGCGCACGTCGCTGCAGCGGCTTACTGCCCATCGCTGGAGCGGCTTCATGGTGGGCGCACTGGCCACCGCCGTGGTGCAGTCCAGCAGCGCGGTCACCGCGTTGACCGTGGCCCTGGTGGATGCGTCGCTGCTGTCGTTCCGGGCGAGCCTCGCCGTACTGCTGGGGGCCAACGTGGGCACCACCGCCACGGCCTGGCTGGTGTCGTTCAAGCTCGGCGGACTGGGCCCGTTGCTGATCGTGCTGGGCGCACTGGCATCTGCGCTGCCATTCCGGCTGCGCGCGGCGGGCAAGCCTGTGTTCTATCTAGGCCTGATTCTGTTCGCGCTGGATCTGATGGCCGCGCAGGTGCAGCCGCTACGCGACCAGCCATGGCTCAGCAACGGACTGTCCGCTGCCACTGCGCCGTGGCTGGGCGTGCTGAGCGGTGTTCTGATCACCGCACTGGTGCAATCCAGCAGTGTGACCACCGGCGTAGCCATCATGCTGGTGCAACAGGGCGTGCTGCCCGCAGAAGCCGCCATCCCGACGGTGGTCGGGGCCAATGTCGGTTCGACCTCCACGGCGTTGATCGTCAGCCTGACCATGGGGGCGGTGGCACGCGCCACTGCGTTGGCAAACCTGCTGTTCAACACCGTGGGTGCCCTGATACTGCTTCCGTTCCTGGCACCATTCTCGCGCGCGGTGGTGGCATTCGCCAACGACCCGGGCATGGCCGTGGCGCTGGCTCACCTTCTCTTCAACGTAGGGATTTCAGCGTTGTTCCTGCCGATGCTGGGGCCGCTGTCGAGCCTCGTAGCATCAACTCAAAGTCCAGCGTCTGCTGAAGCGGCACGTCCACCCGATCAATGAGGGCGAGCAGCAGGTTGACCGCACGGACGCCGATCTCGCGCATGGGCTGCCGGACCGTCGTCAACGGCGGCGTGAGGTAACGGGACGACGCCAGGTCATCGAAGCCGACAATGGATATGTCATCCGGCACACGGATGCCGAGCTCCCGGCAGGCCGCCATCGCCCCCAGCGCCATCTGGTCGCTGAAACAGAAGATTGCGCTCGGAGCGGGTGCGCCCTCCAGCAATGCAAGCGTCGCTGCGTGGCCCGATTCAAGGGAAAAGTCACCCGGTGCAATGCTTAGACTACGCAGCCGCTTGCGCGCCTTGGCGACACCTCGCACACCTTCCAGACGCTGCTGATGCAACGGGTTGTCCGGTGGCCCGCCGACCACGGCGATCCGCTCGTGCCCCAACCCATACAGGTGCTCCATCACCGCGCGCGCAGCGGCGGCATTGTCGATATGCACACTGGGAATCCCCACAGCCGGGTCGAATTCGCACCCATTCACCACCGGCGCAGCATCTGCGAACTGCCGCACGATCTCACGCGCCGTCGGCGGCAGCCGATGCCCCAGCACGATCAGGCCATCAGCCTCGTTGCGCCGGAGCATCTGCGCGTAGCGCTCCTCGCGCTCGGGCAGGTGCTGGGTATCCCCCAGCAGCACCGCGTAGCCCACCCCCTGCGCTGCGTCCTCCGCGCCCTGCAGGATCTGGGCGAAGAACGGATTGGCGATGTCCGGCACGGTGACCAGGATCTTGCCGCTGCGCTGGGTCTTGAGGTTCCGGGCCACCGTGTTGGGCACATAGCCCAGCGCGGCGACCGCCTCCTCGATGCGCGCGCGCGTGGCCGGCAGCACTTTGTCGGGCCGCGAGAGCGCCCGCGACACCGTCCCTGCCGAGACGCCGACGTGCTTTGCGATGTCGTAAATGGTTGCCATGGCGTTAGTTCCTCCTTCCGCTGTGCACTGCACAACAGGTCTTCCGCGAGCCGCTGCTAGGATAATGCAATCGATTGCATCGAGGGCGAAACACGTTGAAGACGCTCAAGGGCCCGGCCCTGTTCCTGGCACAGTTCATCGGCGACACAGCTCCTTTTGATCGGCTCGACACGCTGGCCGGATGGGCCGCGGGGCTGGGCTATTCTGGCGTACAAGTGCCGACCAGCGCGCCGCACCTGTTCGATCTGGCCGAGGCAGCACGCAGCCAGACGTACTGCGACGACATCGCCGGCATGCTGGCGGGGCATGGCGTGCAGATCACGGAACTGTCCACCCACCTGCAGGGGCAGCTGGTCGCGGTGCATCCCGCCTATGACAGCCTGTTCGACGGTTTTGCGCCAGCGGACAAGCGCGGTGATCCGGCGGCCCGCCAGGCCTGGGCCGTAGAGCAGCTGAAACTGGCCGCCAAGGCCAGCCAGCGCCTCGGACTGACCGCGCATGCCACCTTCTCAGGCGCGCTGGCCTGGCCCTACTTCTATCCCTGGCCACAGCGCCCGCCGGGGCTGGTGGACGAAGCCTTCGCCGAGCTGGGTCGCCGCTGGCGGCCGATTCTGGACACCTTTGACGAATGCGGCGTTGACCTCTGCTTCGAGATCCACCCAGGCGAGGACCTGCATGACGGTGCCACCTTCGAGCGCTTCCTCGACGTGGTCCACCACCATCCCCGCGCCAAGATTCTCTACGACCCCAGCCATCTGCTGCTGCAGCAGATGGACTACCTGGGCTTCATCGACCGCTACCACGCGCGCATCGGCATCTTCCACGTCAAGGACGCCGAGTATCGGCCCAGCGCGCGCAGTGGCGTCTATGGCGGCTACCAGGACTGGATAGATCGTCCGGGGCGATTCCGTTCGCTGGGCGACGGTCAGATCGACTTCAAGGTGATCTTCTCGAAGTTCGCGCAGTACGACTTCCCGGGCTGGGCGGTGCTGGAGTGGGAGTGCTGCCTGAAGCACCCGGAAGACGGCGCGCGCGAGGGTGCCGCGTTCATCCGCGACCACCTCATCCGGGTCACCGAACGCGCCTTCGACGACTTCGCCGACAGCGGTACCGACCCGCAATCACTGCGCCACATGCTGGGAATCTGAGCCATTACCGCCCTGGGAGGGGTAGCCATGACGCACACCATGTCGCGCTTGGGCGCGATGATGTTTCTGCAGTTCTTCATCTGGGGGGCCTGGTTCGTCACCCTGGGCACGTATCTGGTGCAGGGCCCGCTGCAGGCCAGCGCCAGCCAGGTGGCCACCGCCTTCCTCAGCCAGTCCATCGGGGCCATCGTCGCCCCGTTCCTGGTCGGCCTGATTGCCGATCGCTACTTCGCCGCGCAGCGCATTCTCGGGGTGCTGCATCTGGCCGGTGCCGTGCTGATGTGGTTTGCCTCCACGGCCACCGACTTCAACACGTTCTTCGCCTGTGTCATGGGCTACATGCTGCTGTTCATGCCGACTCTGGCGCTGGCCAACAGCGTGGCGATGCGGCACATGCAGTCGCCGGAGAAGCAGTTCCCGCTGGTGCGCGTGGCCGGCAGTGTCGGCTGGATCGTGGCCGGCGTGCTGATCGGCTGGCTGGGCTGGGAGCAGGCGCACCGGCTGGAGCTGACCTTCCAGATGGCGGCGCTGGCGTCGCTGCTGCTGGGGCTGTATGCCTTCTCCCTGCCGCACACCCCGCCGCTGGCGCAGCAGCGTGATGCCGGGCTGGGCAAGATCCTCGGACTGGACTCGCTGCGATTGCTGAAGTCGCGCTCCTATCTGGTGTTCTTCCTGGCCTCCATCGCCATCTGCATTCCCTTGGCGTTCTACTACAACTTCACCAATCCTTATCTCAACGACCTGGGCGTGCGCGGTGCGGCCGGCCTGCAGTCGCTCGGCCAGGTGTCCGAAGTGCTGCTGATGCTGGCAATGCCGTTCCTGTTCGTGCGGCTGGGCGTGAAAACAATGCTGGCCGTGGGCATGGCCGCATGGGTGGTGCGCTATGTGATGTTCGCCTTTGGCGATGCCGGCGGCGCGTTCTCCCTGCTGGTTATCGGCATCGTGCTGCACGGCATCTGCTACGACTTCTTCTTCGTCACCGGGCAGATCTATACCGATGCGCACGCCGGCCCCGACGCGCGCAGCAGCGCGCAGGGCTTCATCACCCTGGCCACGTATGGCGTGGGCATGCTGATCGGCACCTTCCTGTCGGGCGCGGTGGTCGAGCACTACACCACGGCGGCCGGACCTGACTGGGAAAAGATCTGGCTGTTCCCAGCCGGCGTCGCGCTGCTGGTGCTGATCGCCTTCCTGCTGCTGTTCCGCGACCGCCCGGTCGTGGCCGCCACCTCCACCGCCCCTTGAGGACGCATACCGATGCCCAAGCTTGGAATCGCCATCGTCGGCACCGGCATGATCGGTGCGGTGCATCGCCGCGCGGCGCTGCTGGCCGGAGCGGAGGTGCGCGGCGTGGTCGCGTCCTCACCGGAGCGCGCGCGCGAGGTGGCGCAGGCGTGGAATGTGCCGCACGGTTATCGCGATATCGAGGAAGTGATCGCCGATCCACAGGTCCAGGTTGTGCACGTGTGCACGCCCAACCATCTGCACCGCGCAATGGCACAGACCGCGCTGGAAGCGGGCAAGCATGTGATCTGCGAGAAGCCGCTGGCTACGACTCTCGACGACGCCCAAGGCTTGGCCGCACTGGCCCGCTCGACCGGGTTGGTTGCCACGGTGCCCTTCGTCTACCGCTACCACCCGGTGGTCCGTGAAGCCCGCGCGCGCATCGCGCAGGGCGAGCTGGGTCCACTGCATCTGATTCACGGCAGCTACCTGCAGGACTGGCTGCTGGACCCTGCCAGCAACAACTGGCGGGTGGACCCTGCATTGGGCGGCACCTCACGGGTGTTCGCCGACATCGGTTCGCACTGGTGCGACCTGGTGGAATGGGTCGGCGGAGAGCGCTTCGTCGATGTCAGCGCCGCGTTCGCCACCGTGATTGCCGAGCGCGGTGCCGTCACCGGGCAGAGTTTCACCACGCCCGCCGCCGGCGGTGCGAAGCAAGCGGTCGCCAGCGAAGACGTCGCCGCCGCCATGTTCAAGACCGGTGCCGGTACGCTGGCCTCGCTGACCGTCAGCCAGGTCTCGGCCGGGCGCCACAACCGGCTCTGGTTCGAGATCGATGGGGCAAACGCCAGTGTGGCCTTCAACCAGGAAGACGCCGAGCGCCTGTGGATCGGGCACCCCGACCAGCACGAGGAGACCTTCGTGCGCGGGCCGGGTGCGGGCAGTGCCGAACAACGCCGGCTGGCGGTGTTTCCGCCCGGACACTCGCAGGGCTACGGCACCTGCTTCGAGGCGTTCGTGGCCGATACGTATCGCGCCATTGAAGGCGAACGGCCCGAGGGCCTACCCACGTTTGAAGACGGCGCGCGCTCCGCGCTGATCGTTGATCGCGTCATCGCATCGGCCAGGTCTCGCGCCTGGACCGCCATCAGCTGATTTCCCGGAGGAGTGCTTGATGAAGACCCGTACACGCCGGACCCTGCCTCTTGCGTTTCTGTTGCTTGCCGCCCTGCCCGCCTTTGCGGCTGACATTACAGGTCCGCAGAAGCCCATCGCGGTGCAGATGTACACGCTGCGCAATGCCGGCTCGCTCGATCAACAATTGAAGATCGTCCACGACGCCGGCGTGCGTGCGGTGGAAACCGTAGGCACGCAGAACGTCAGCGCCGCTGAACTCAAGCAGCTGCTGGATCGGTATTCGATCAAGGCGATCTCATCGCATACGCAGCTGGCCGACCTGCGCAAAGACCTGGACAGCGCAATCGCCTTCAACCGTGCGATCGGAAACACCACGCTGGTGGTGCCGTATCTGAACGAGAATGACCGCCCGAAGGATGCGGCCGGCTGGAGTGCGCTGGGCAAGGAACTCGGCCAGCTGGCCGCGCGAGTGAAGGCCCAGGGCATGCACCTGGCCTACCACAACCACGACTTCGAACTGGTCGACTTCAACGGCAAAACAGGGCTGGAACTGCTGTTCGCAGCAGCCGGTCCCGACCTGCAGACCGAGCTGGACCTGGCCTGGGTCGCGCGCGCGGGCTACGACCCGGCGGTGATGCTGAAGAAGTTCAACGGCCGCATGTTCGCCGTGCACGCCAAGGACAACGCTCCCAAGGGGCAGAACAAGGACGAAGGCGGATTCGCTGCCGTTGGTCAGGGCACGCTCGACTGGAACGTGATCCTGCCGGCCGCAGCGGATGCCAAGGTGCAGTGGTATATCGTCGAGCATGACCAGCCGCGTGACCCTGCGGCCATCATCAACACCGGGGCCGAGTACCTGCGTGAACACCTGACCGTCACCCTGCCCGCCCGCGCAAAGCGCTAGCAAGCGAAGGAGTTTGTGTTGTGAAAGTGATGCTGATGTCTGCTGTAGCGCTGTGTGGTTCGATGCTGGCACCGGCTGCGTGGTCGAAGGAGGATCCGGCGGCGGGCGAGAAGCTTTACAG
>JAEXNZ010000027.1 GCA_023439425.1 Pseudomonadota bacterium | reverse complement strand
GCCTAGGACCTGTCGGCGCCTAGCGCTATTCTCGCATCCGGGCGCCGTCCGGGAAACCTCTTATTGTTCGGGGCGCCGTCGCATCCCTATTATTTGTGCTCGATCAGCATTGATCCCGGCGCGGGGGGGGGGGCGGCCCCGCCGCCCCCCCCCCCCCGCTACCGGGGTTCAGGCGCTGAAATCACGCAGTCGCTGGGCGTGCAGTTCGAGTCCTTCCAGCCCAAGGTAGTGGTGAAGTTTGCCCGCGCGTACCTTCGCAGCGTCCCGCTCAAGTCCCTCCAGCAGCGCAGCCGCGGCCTGATCGTACTCTGCGGTAGGCACACCCTGGCTGGACATGGCGGCTCCAAGGATCCGTGCGCTCTCGATTGCACCATAGGCAACACAGCTGGCCATGGAGCCGGCGGTTGGCCGCGCCCCGGCGCGTAGCAGTTCGTTGGCGAGCTCGGGCGGAAGGTTTCCATGTACTTCATCAAGCGCATCTTCTGCCACCGGTGCGCCCGCGCGGATCAGTGCCATGGCAGCGGTGTAAGCCCCGCGCGCCAATGCCAACGAAGTAGCGCCGTGGCTACCGCTCACGACACCATCAAACCCGATGCCAGCATCAGCCAACCGCTCTACAAGCGATGCGTCATCGCTCTCGATGGCGTCACGAATCGATAGACGCACCAGGTCCGGCCGCGTAGCCAATGTTCCCTCGGCAAGCGGCGTTCTCCAGTCGACCAATGCGCGTCGATAGAACGCCTTCAGCTTGTCGATCAGCGCCTTCGGCATCCCGTGATCATCCTGCCGCTCGCTGAGGTAGTCCAGGAACTCGTCACTTACGGAGTAGTCGGCAGGCGGGGCCAGCGGATCGGTCTCGAGATGCAGCTCCCGGAAAGCGCTGACCAGATCATCTGCGACAGTGGCCACGGCGTCCTGGTGGAGGGTGCCGCGCCAGGCCGGCGGCAGGCCCTGCTTCCAGGCGAGCACGCTTCCGAATTCAGGTGCATCCGGGTCGGTCACGACGTAGATGCGATCGCAGTACTCGAATCCCCCGATTGGAACCACACCTAGCTTTCCATTCCAGACTTCGCCGCGATGCTCGTGCGCTTCCTGCGCCAGCTCCCGTTCGTGCTCGATCCACTCGATCAGATCGCGGTAGCCACTGCTTCCTTCATAGAACAGCTCACTCCAGGAGATGGCCTCTTCATTGCCGTCCATGCGAAGGGTCAGGTCGTAGGCCAGACGTCCACCTGCGGTGAGCTTCCAAAGTGCCAGCAGGTCGTGAGGAATCTCACCGCCGCACAGGGATTGAATCCGGGCCAGTCGGTCTTCAGTCAGCGGCGGCTGCGCGTCATAGATGACTCTGTCGGCGAATATCTCGATGCGTTGAGCTCGCAGCTGGGCGATTTCATCTTCGGAGAAATCAGTGTTCGACATCATGGTTACCTGTAAGGGAAGCAGGGGTGGCCGAAGCGGTCCACAGAGTCTCTAGATGATGCTGAACCCGCATCAGCCGAGAGCGCATCGACTCCCAGTCGACTGTCCATTCCTCTCCTCCGGTGCTGTAGCACGCAAGCATCTCGACCGCCTCCTGGAGGTAATCGACATCGGAATATAGATCATCAAGAAGCACTTCGATTCTTCCGGCCAGAGCTGATGGCGCATCCGGCGTTCTGGCGAACTCGTCCAGCGCGGAGCGAAGTTCCTGCAGGCGCTCTTCCACGGGCTCGCGGATGATGCCCGTATGGCCATTGGCTGCCTCGAATTCCATTTCAAACGTCCTGTATCCTTCAATTACGTTTCATCATCTTACGTCGAAAGGAATCGTCATGAGCGCCGTTACCGCATCTCCCGCATGGTCCAATCTGGTCGACACGCTGAACCGCAATGGGCTCTCGAGCCAGTTGTCGCACTCAACTGCCGACGCCAGTTGGCTGCACGATGGCAGCGAAGCGGAAGGCTCACCTTCGCAGGCGGACATCGAGGCCTTGCTGCCGCCGGCCTACCTCGACTTTGTGACCGAGCACGGTTACCCGCTGATTGCCGCCCCTTCCCGGCTCAACTACGCGTTCGCATTTCTGCCGCCGCTGGCGGTGCGTCAGGTCAGTGCCTTGCTGGCCGATGACGAGGTGGACTTCGACGAGGCGCGCGCCGCGCGGGTGGCTGGCAACTATGTCTGGCAGCACGTGATGTTTGCTGGCTGGAACTTCGCTGATGGTGACGGCTGGGCGTTTGGGTTTGATCCCGAGGACGGGGAGGACGGTGCCGAGCCGCTGGTGTGGCTGGTGGAAGCCGGCTCCGTGGTGGAGCTGGTGGGGAGCTTTGAAGAATGGATGGAAGAGCGTGCCGGAGATGTACGGGCGCGGGTTGGAGCGCTGGATGCGGAGGCGCTGGCGGCTGCGGCGGGGCGCGAGGGGGATTACGAGTACGGGCCTTGGGATCTGGCCGGGTTTGATGGGTGAGTCAGGGCGCGTGGCTGCCCGTGGTCATTCCTGCATCCCGGAGCCCTTCCTTGCAAACTCGGCGACGAAGTCCCAGTCGGGATTTTCCAGCCACCTGCTGCAGAAGGCCTTTCCGTCCTCGATGATCCCGTAGTCATCGTCAATGATCATCTCGACTCCCTGTACCAATTGGCTTAGGACATCTCTCAGGAAGTCTATCTCGCAGTAGTTTGCAAGATAGAACTGGGGGTTGTCCGAAAACGCGCGGAGCGCTTCCAGTTCGTGGGGCTCGTCGTACGAAACTGCTTCATCCGAACAATGGTGAATGCAGACGTACGAGTGGATATCGGATTCGGATCTTGTCGTTATGGATCTTGATTCCTCGCTCACCAACGTCCTGAACTGGGGTGAGAGCGCGGAACGGAAGTCTTCCAGCGTGGTCCCATCGCGGACCGCGAGAATCACCCACTTCATCGGTGCTCGTCCGTTTCTCTCTTGGTGACCTTGGAGCTTACAGGCTGAGCCGCCTGCCCAGGCGTGCTCGCGCTTGGGCGGTGGTGTAGTGGCGGCCGGATTCGATGTCTGCGCGGCCACGTTGGATCTTGGTCAGGACGTGGGCGCGGTAGGTGGCGTCGCTGATTGTCGACACGCCGGAGCTTTGGTCGGGTGTTGCGGGTGCCGGCCAGCGGCCGGCACTACCGGGGTTGTTGTCGGTCATTTGGGGTCACGGGCGATGTTGGGGTTCATGGGCCCGTGCGAGGCCCGGTGCCACCAATATCCATGTTGTTCGCCGTTGTGGGGTCCCGGGCAGGAATCGCGAGCGGTGCCGGGTCCGCGAAGCCACGCAGGGCGTGGCTCTACGGGGGGCAGGAGTTCGCCCCGGGGTCACTTGCTGCTGACGTATTTCTCGCGGCGGACCTGGGGGTTGGGCAGGCCGGCTTCCTTCAGGGCCTCGAAGGTGGCGTCGACCATGTCCGGGTTGCCGCACAGGTAGGCGATGTCGGTGGTGGGGTTCGGGGCGAATTCGGCCAGGTGCTGCTGGACGTAGCCGTGGCGGACGTCGGGGTGCGGGTTTTCCGGCAGTTCGCGGGATAAGCACGGCACATAGCGGAAATTGGCATGCTGTTCGGCGAAGTTGTAGAAATCCTCGCTGTACAGCAGCTCGCCGGGGGTGCGGGCACCCTGCAGCAGCACCACTTCCACCCCGCGCTCGGCCATGGCGGTGGCCAGCAGCGGCAGCATCGAGCGGTACGGGGTGACGCCGGTGCCGGTGGCAATCAACAGGTAGCGGGCGTTGTGGTCGCCGGGCATCAGGCAGAACCGGCCGTACGGGCCGCTGGCCTGCACGTGGCCGCCGATGTCCAGGCCCTCGAACAGGGCCGTGGCGGCCCCGCCGGGCACGAAGCTCACCGCGATATCCACCGCTTCCCCGGCCCCGATGGCGTGGTCGTGAATGGTGGCGAGCGAGTAGCTGCGCTTGGTTTCGGTGCCGTCAGCGTAGTGAAAATGGACCTGGATGAACTGGCCGGGCTGGAAATCCAGCGGCTGGCCGTCATCACGCAGGAACTGGTAGTGGCCGACGGTCGGGGCCAGCATGTGGCGGCCGACCAGCTTGAGGGGGAATTGAACAGGCACGAATTTGGGAAACAGTGTGTAGCCGGGGCAAGCCCTCGGGGGCTTCTATAATAGCGGCTCACCCGCCCCACTCCAGCGCCGCCCTTGGGCGCGAAGGCAAGAGCTTGGCTTCCCAGACAAACAACGCCCCCGCCCTGCGGGTGCGCGACCTCCGCAAAACCTACGACAACGGCACCCAGGCCCTGAAGGGCGTCTCGCTGGACGTGGCCCCGGGCGACTTCTTCGCCCTGCTGGGCCCGAACGGGGCCGGCAAGTCCACCCTGATCGGCATCATCAGCTCGCTGGTGAACCTGAGCGAAGGCCAGGTGGAAGTGTTCGGCAGCGACCTGGTGCGCGACCGCAGCGCCACCATGCGCCTGATCGGGCTGGTGCCGCAGGAGATCAACTTCAACCTGTTCGAAAAGCCGTTCGACATCCTGGTGAACTACGCCGGCTTCTACGGCGTGCCGCGCGAGGAAGCCGAAAAGATGGCCGAGGTGGAGCTCAAGCGCGCCCACCTGTGGGAAAAGGCCCAGGTGATGAGCCGCACGCTGTCGGGCGGCATGAAGCGACGGCTGATGATCGCCCGCGCGATGATGACCCGCCCGCGCCTGCTCATTCTGGATGAGCCCACCGCAGGCGTGGACATCGAGATCCGCCGCGACATGTGGCGGGTGCTGAAGGAGATCAATGCCGCCGGCACGACGATCATCCTGACCACGCATTACCTGGAAGAAGCCGAGCACCTGTGCCGGCACCTGGCCATCATCAACCACGGCCAGATCGTCACCCAGGGCCCGATGCGGGCGCTGCTGGCCAAGCTGGACGTGGAAGGCTTCCTGTTTGATATCGACGGGGACCTGCCGGCGCAGCTGCCGGTGATCGAAGGCACCACCATCACCGCCACCGACGCGCACACGCTGGACGTGGACATGCCGCGCGCGATGGATCTGAACCGGGTGTTCGAGGCGCTGAACGCGGCCGGCATCCGGGTGCGCTCGATGCGCACCAAGAGCAACCGTCTGGAGGAGCTGTTCGTGCGGCTTACCGGCAACCAGGAGAACGCGGCATGAGCACCACCCCGAGCCCGGTGATGACCGACGGGCAGCGCAACCGCATTGCGCTGATGACCATCGTGCGCCGCGAAGTGGCGCGCATTCTGCGCATCTGGGGTCAGACCCTGGTGCCGCCGGCGATCACGATGACGCTGTACTTCCTGATCTTCGGCGGCCTGATCGGCTCGCGCGTGGGTGAGATGGGCGGTTACAGCTACATGCAGTTCATCGTGCCGGGCTTGGTGATGATGAGCGTGATCCAGAACAGCTACGGCAACATCAGCTCGTCGTTCTTCGGCGCGAAGTTCGGCCGCCATGTGGAAGAGCTGCTGGTGAGCCCGATGCCAAACTGGGTGATTCTTTGGGGTTACGTCGCGGGCGCGGTGTTGCGCGGGCTGATGGTGGGCGTGATCGTGCTGATCATCGCGATGTTCTTCACCCCGGTGCGCATTCCGCACCCGCTGGTGACGCTGACCACGGTGCTGCTGGGCGCGACGATCTTCTCGCTGGCGGGCTTCATCAACGCGGTGTACGCGAAGAAGTTCGACGACGTGGCGATTGTGCCGACCTTCATCCTGACCCCGCTGACCTACCTGGGCGGCGTGTTCTATTCGGTGAAGCTGCTGCCGACCTGGGCGGAAGCTGCCACGCACGCGAACCCGATCTTCTACATGGTGAACGCGTTCCGCTACGGCCTGCTCGGCTCGAGCGATGTGCCGCTGTGGGTGGCGTATGCGCTGATGATCGGCTTCGTGGTGGTACTGAGCGCACTGGCGCTGTGGCTGCTGAAGCGCGGTGTGGGGATGCGGAGCTGATCTGCTCTTCGACGCCGGAACATCGGTAGTGCCGGCCGCTGGCCGGCTCCTCGGTTTGATTGGAGTACCTCAATGCGCATTCTGGTTCTAGGTGCCGGCGGTACCGGCGGTTACTTCGGCGGGCGTTTGGCCCAGGCCGGGGTGGATGTCACCTTCCTGGTGCGGCCTGCCCGTGCGGCGCAGTTGGCGCAGGACGGACTGGTGATCCGCAGTCCACTGGGCGATGCGGCGTTCCCGGTGCAGCATGTGACCGCTGATGGGCTGGCGGCGCTGGCGGCTGAGAAGCCGTTTGATCTGGTGATGCTGAGCTGCAAGGCGTATGACCTGGAAAGCTCGATTGAGGCGATTGCGCCGGCGGTGTCGTCACGCACTACCGTGCTGCCGATCCTCAACGGACTGCGCCACTACGCCACGCTGGACGCGCGCTTCGGGCGCAACGCGGTGCTGGGTGGGCTGTGCTTCATCAGTGCGACCAAGGCACCGGATGGCGCAGTGCTGCATCTGGCCCCTGCGGCGAAGCTGACCTTTGGTGAGCGCGACAACACCGGGGCGAGTGCGCGGGTGTTGGCGCTGGCGGCAGCCTGTGTGCAGGCCAATGTCGATCATCTGGCCAGCGATGCGATTGGGCAGGAGCAGTGGGTGAAATACAGCTTCCTGACCGCGCTGGCGGCGGGCACCTGTTTGATGCGCGCGGATGTGGGCACGATTGTGGGCACCGATGAGGGTGAGGCGATCATGCATGGGCTGTATGCGGAGTGCCTGGCGGTGGCCGAGGCCGCGGGTGAGCCGGTGCCGGAGAAGGCGCAGGGGATCGCGCTGGGGGCGCTTACGCAGGCTGGGTCGGCGTTGAAGGCGTCAATGCTGCGGGATCTGGAGGCCGGGCAGCAGGTGGAGGCGATGCAGATTGTGGGGGATATGCGGCTGCGGGCGCGGGAGGCCGGGGTGCTGGCACCGTTGTTGGCGGTGGCATATGCCCATTTGCAGGCGTATGAGGCCAGCCGCTGATCCGTAGAGCCACGCCCTGCGTGGCTTCGACCCTGTTTGACACCGCCAAAAGCGCGGCGCGGTGCGCCGTGTGTCGACCATGGTCGACACCCACCAGGTCAAGACCGCCAGATCAACCGGCGTCGGGCAACCGGAAAAATTCCCGGGTAGCCGCAGTCGCATTCGCCGCCGTCACCGCCACATCCTCACCGCGATCGCGCGCCAGCTCTTCCACAATGTGCGACAGGAACATCGGCTCGTTGCGGCGGTCCTTCGGCATCGGCTTCAACGTGCGCGGCAGCAGATACGGCGCGTCGGTTTCAATCATCAATCGATTGGCCGGCACGTGCTTCACCAGCTCACGCAGGTGTGCGCCACGGCGCTCGTCGCACAGCCAGCCGGTGATGCCGACGTACCAGTCCTGGTCCAGGTAATCGAACAGCTCCTGGCGCTCGCCGGTGAAGCAGTGCACCACGGCGGGGCCGAGACGCCCTTCGAAGTTCTTCATCTGCGCCATGAAATCGGCATGCGCGTCGCGCTGGTGCAGGAACAGCGGCTTGCCGTTCTCGGCGGCCAGTTGCAGCTGGCGCTCGAAGGCGCGGTGCTGCGCGGGTCGCGGCGAGAAATCGCGGAAGTAGTCCAGCCCGCACTCGCCCACCGCTACCACTTCCGCATGTGCATGCAGCGCGCGCATCTCGGCATCGCATTCGTCGGTGTATTCCACCGCGTGGTGCGGATGCACACCGGCGGTGGCGTACAGGAAACCGGGATGCTGTCGGGCCAGATCCAGCGCCATCGGCGAGTGCTCGCGGCTGGCCCCGGTGATCACCATCTGCACCACGCCGGCCGCACGTGCGCGCTCCAGCACCGCGTCGCGGTCACGGTCGAAGGAGTCGTGGGTGAGGTTGGCACCGATATCGATCAGCTGCATGGGGCAATTCGCACACTCAGGTAAGCGGCGCATTGTAAAGCACCGCCCTGCCCGTATCCTTGCCGCATGCGTACGCCTGTTTTCCCCATTGCCGAGCAGCTGCCGGCCATTCTGGATGCCCTGGGCAGCCACACCCGCCTGGTACTGGAAGCCCCGCCCGGCGCGGGCAAGACCACCCAGGTGCCGCTGGCGCTGCTGGATGCGCCGTGGCTGCAGGGCAGGAAGATCATCATGCTGGAACCGCGCCGGGTGGCGGCGCGCAGTGCGGCGCAGTTCATGGCCCGCCAGCTGGGTGAGGACGTGGGCGAGACGGTGGGTTACCGGATCCGCTTCGAGAACAAGGTGTCCGCACGCACCCGGGTGGAAGTGGTGACCGAGGGCATCCTGACCCGCATGCTGCAGGACGACCCGCTGCTGGAAGGCGTGGGCGCGCTGCTGTTCGACGAATTCCATGAGCGCCATCTGGCGGCGGACCTGGGCCTGGCGCTGTCCTTGGACGTGCAGGCGCAGCTGCGCGACGATCTACGCATTGTGGTGATGTCGGCCACGCTGGACGGCGAGCGGCTGGCGCAGTTCCTGGATGCGCCGCGCATCAGCAGTGCGGGCCGCAGCTATCCGGTGTCGATCAGCCACTTCCCGGCACGGCGCGAGGAAGCGCTGGAGGCGCAGGTACGGCGCGCGGTGGAACAGGCGCTGCGCGAGCACCCGGGCGACGTGCTGGTGTTCCTGCCCGGGCAGCGTGAGATCAACCGTGCATTGGCGGCGCTGGATTCGGTGCTTCCGCCTGAGGTGCAGCTGCTGCCGCTGCACGGCGAACTGCCGGTGGACCAGCAGAGCCGCGTGCTGCAGCCCGACCCGAACGGGCAGCGCCGGGTGGTGCTGGCCACCAACGTGGCCGAATCCTCGGTCACCCTGCCGGGGGTACGGGTGGTGATTGATGCGGGGCTGGCGCGCGAGCCGCGCTATGACCCTAACAGCGGCTTCGCGCGGCTGGACGTGGTGCCGATCGCACAGGCTTCGGCCGACCAGCGCGCCGGCCGTGCCGGGCGCGTGGCCGAAGGCTGGGCGTGGCGGCTGTGGCCGCAGTCGCAGCGGCTGGAAGCGCAGCGCCGGCCGGAGATGGCCCAGGTGGAACTGGCCTCGCTGGCGCTGGAACTGGCGGCCTGGGGCAGCGACGACCTGCGCTTCGTCGACACGCCGCCGGTGGGTGCCTTGGCGGCGGCACGTGAGCTGCTGCAGCGGCTGGGCGCGCTGAGCGACAACGGCGGGCTGACCGCGTTGGGCCGGCGCATGCTGGCGCTGGGCACGCACCCGCGACTGGCCGCGATGCTGCTGTCGGCGGCCGCCGGCACTGAACAGGCGCTGGCCTGCGACCTCGCTGCGCTGGTGGAAGCGCGAGACCCGCTACGCCAGGGCGGTGATGCCTTGGCGGCGCGCTGGCGGGCGCTGGCCGCATTCCGTCAGGGCCGTGCACCGCACGACGCCAATCGCGGGGCGCTGGCGGCCATTGATGCGGCCAGCAAGCAGTGGCGGCGACGCCTGCGTTGCGACACCACCCCACCCTCCTCCGTGGAGGCGCACCAGTTGGGCGACCTGCTGGCGCATGCCTTCCCGGACCGGATTGCCGCCCGCCACCCGACCGACCCGCTGCGCTACATGTTGGCCAACGGCCGCAGCGCGCGCCTGTTCGACCCCAGCGACCTGCGCGGCGAGCCGTGGCTGGTGGCAGTGGAGCTGCGCTTCGAGGCACGCGACGCCTTGCTGCTGCGCGCCGCCCCGGTGGACGAAACCCGTCTGCGCCGCGACTTCCCGCAGCGCTTCGTGCAGGAAGACGTGGTGCGCTGGGACGGCGACAAGCGGGCGCTGGTTGCGCTGCGCGAGACCCGCTTCGACCGCATCGTGCTGGACAGCCGCTCGGCCGGGCGGGTGGACCCGGCGCAGGCCGCACAGGCGTTGACCGATGCGGTGCGCGAATTGGGCCTGCAGGCACTGCCGTGGACCGACGGGCTGCGCCAATGGCAAGCGCGAACCGTGGGGCTGCGCCACTGGATGCCGGAACTGGAGCTGCCGGATGTGTCCGACGCGGCGCTGCTGGCGACGTTGTCCGAGTGGCTGACCCCGGCCTTCAATGGCAAAACCCGGCTGGATGCGCTGGATGAGAGCACGCTGGGTGAGGCCCTGAAGTCGCCGCTGCCGTGGGCGCTGCGGCAACGCGTGGATCAGCTGGCTCCGGTGCGGATGGTGGTGCCCTCAGGCATGGAGCGGGCCATTCACTACGCACTGGAGGCAGATGGCGTCACCCCGCAGCCGCCGGTGCTGGCGGTGAAGCTGCAGGAGCTGTTCGGGCTGGCCGACACCCCGCGCATTGCCGACGGCCGCGTGCCGCTGACCCTGCACCTGCTGTCACCCGGCGGCCGGCCGCTGCAGGTGACCCAGGACCTGCGCAACTTCTGGGCCAACACCTATGCGGAAGTCAAAAAGGAAATGAAGGGGCGGTATCCCAAGCATCCGTGGCCGGATGACCCGTGGACCGCCACCGCCACGCACCGGGCCAAGCCGCGCGGGACGTAAATGGCGTTTGCCGGCATGGCATTGGCCGGCATGGCGATTGCCGGGCAAGCCCGGCACTACGGTCCGCAAGATGCATGTAGAGCCGGGCTTGCCCGGCTGCTTTTGACCGCGCGGTCAGCATCCAGTCACGATACGGATAACACGCTCTACACGGCCATCGCGCCACACTGGATTTCGACCCGAGGCAAAGGACCCCACATGAGCAGACTGACCGTGATTACCGACCGCGCCCTGGAGCGCGCCCTGGATTTGGCCAGCAGCGCCGGCGACGGCCTGAAGCATGCAGGCAACAGCCTGGGCAGCAACCTGCGTCACTTTGGCCCGCAGGCCACCGACTGGATCAAGACCGGTGCCGCGCTGGGTGCAGTGAAGACCGGCGGCAAGGCGGCAGCCAAGGTGGTGCGCCGTAACCCGGCCGCGACCATTGCTGTTGCAGCCGTGGGCGTGGGCCTGCTGGGCTATGCGCTGTACCGCAAGCAGCAGAAGAAGAAGGCTGCGCAGGGCGGAGTGGTCGATGGGCAGGCGCAGCGCATTGCCGCGCGCAATCGTCGCACCAGCACCGTGATTGATGAGCACAGCGATATTGGTAGCGATGCGTGATTGACTGAGCGCGACGACCAACGGTCGTCGCCCCCACGCCGCCGGCCGTGTCCGGCGGCGGTTTTGTT
>JAEXNZ010000538.1 GCA_023439425.1 Pseudomonadota bacterium | reverse complement strand
GTTCAACGGCTTGCCGTTGAGCGTGACCGAACCGACGTAGTCGTGCCCCTTGCCCACACCCTCGGCGGTTACGGTGAAGGTTTTGCCATTGGGCAGGTTGAGCGAGGCCTTGGGCAGGAACGGCCGGCCGATGATGTACTCGGCGCTGCCCGGTGCCACCGGGTAGAAGCCCAGCGCGGTGAACACGTACCACGCCGACATCTGGCCAAGGTCGTCGTTGCCGGCCAGACCATCCGGGCGGTCGGCGTACTGCGAATCCATGATCTGCTTCAGGCGCGACTGCGTGCGCCACGGCTGGCCGCTGTAGGCATACAGGTAGGCCACATGGTGGCTGGGCTCGTTGCCGTGTGCATACCAGCCGATCAGGCCGGTGATGTCTTCCATGTGCTCGAAGATGGACGGGTCGACCTTGGCCTCGAACACCTCATCCAGGCGCGCCAGCAGCTTGTCCGCACCACCGTGTGAAGCGGTCAGGCCGGCCACGTCATGCGGCACGTACCACGAGTACTGCCAGGCATTGCCTTCGGTGTAGTCGGTGCCGTAGCCGCTGGCACTGGGATCGAACGGCGTACGGAAGCTGCCGTCACGCTTGCGTGCGCGCATGAAGCCGGTTTCCGGATCAAACGCATTGCGCCAGTTGGTGGCGCGCTTGTCGAAGGTGGTCGCCACGTCGGTGCGGCCCATCGCCTGCGCCATGCGCGCGATGGTCCAGTCGTCATAGGCGTATTCGAGGGTCTTGCTGGCCGCCTCGCCTTCTTCGTCGATCGGCACCCAGCCCACCTCGCGGTACTGCGCGATGCCGTCGTACGGACCGTAGTTGGCGGTGGCGACCATGGCATCCAGCGCCTTGTTCGCGTCGAAGCCGCGAATGCCCTTGACGTATGCATCGGCGATCACCGGCACCGCGTGGTAGCCGATCATGCACCAGGTTTCCTGGCCATGGAACGACCATACCGGCAGCATGCCGTAGGCGCTGTGCTGCTGATGCGCCAGCAGCGAGTTGATGAAATCACTGCTGCGCTGTTCCGGCTGCACCAGGGTCAGCAGTGGATGCAGGGCGCGGTAGGTGTCCCACAGCGAGAACGTGGAGTAGTTCGTGTAGCCCTCGGCACGGTGCACGGCGTTGTCCGAGCCGCGGTACTGGCCGTCGGCATCCATGAACAGCGTCGGGCCGAGCAGGCTGTGGTACAGCGCGGTGTACAGGCTGCGGCGGTCGTGTTCCGGCCCCTGCGCGTCCAGCACCGACAGCGCCTGCTGCCACTGGCTGCGGGCCTGCGCGCGCACGCGGTCGAAGTTCTGGTCTTTGGCTTCGGCGTCGAGGTTGGCGATGGCACCCGCCTCGCTGACCGACGAGATCGCCACGCTGACCACCAGCGGCGCATCCAGCTTGCCGAAGTCGAACGTGCCGACCAGCTGGCGGCCCTCGATCTGCGGGCGCTGCGCCGGGTTGTTGTGACCCGGCGGCGGGAAGCCCTTGTAGGCAATGTCGGTTTCAGTGTTGTGCAGCTCATGCCTCTGCAGCGGGCGCGAGAAGCGCATCGCGAAGTACAGCTGACGGCCCGGGGCCCAGCCGCGGGTTTCGCGGAAACCGGTGACTGTGCCGTCCTCGCGGATCCGCACGCGCGACCACAGAATCTTGCCCGGGTAGTCATACAGGCTGGTGCGCAGGTCCAGCAGCACCTTGGCGTCCTCGCCCTTCGGGTAGGTGTAGCGATGCACGCCTGTGCGCGGGCTGGCGGTCAGCTCGGCGCGGACCTTGTAGTCGTCCAGGGTGACGGCGTAGTAACCGGGCTCGGCCACTTCGCGGTCATGGTGGAAGCGCGAGGCATACCCACTGCGCGGCTTTTCCGGATCGCCACGCTCCAGCCCCGGGGTGCCGGTGTACGGCATGACCAGCACGTCGCCGAGGTCGGAATGGCCACTGCCGGAGAAGTGCGTGTGCGAGAAGCCGACAATGCTGCTGTCATCGTAGCGGTAGCCGGCGGCCCAGTCATAGGCCTTCTCGCGCGGCTGGATGCGGGTGTCCGGGCTGAGCTGGACCATGCCGAACGGCACCGTCGCACCGGGGTAGGTATGCCCTTCCCCGCCCGTGCCGATGAAGGGATCCACCGCCGCGTAGGCGCGCTCCCCAACCGTGGCCGGAGCCGCGCCTGCCGTTCCTGCCAGCATCGCTGCTACCGCCAGCCCCACCCACCGTACCGCCCCCGCTTTAGCCATGGCGTGATTTAGATCGATTCAAGGAAATCCGATCGTAGCATTGGTCCGCGCGGGGTGCATGTTGCGGTGCGTGGGGCCCGTCCAATCACGCCGGACGGGGTTCCTCCGGCAACAACTGCGACGGCAGCATGGGACGCGACGCATCCACGGTCACCGGCTCATCGCCCTTGACCAGTTCGTGCGCCTCTTCCTCGCTGCCCACCGCCGGCGGCGAACCGCGCAGCGGCAGGTTCGCGGTTTCGTTGACGAACAGCATGGTGATCAAGCCAATCACCGCTGCGCCCATCAGATAGTACGCCGGCACCAGCGGATCGCCGGTGCGCTCCACCAGCCAGGCGGTCACCAGCGGCGTGGTGCCACCGAACAGCGACACGGAAATGTTGAACGCAATCGACAGCGCGCTGTAGCGCACCGGGGTATAGAACAACGCAGGCAGCGTGGACGGCATGGAACTGGTGAAGCACACCAGCGCGATACCCAGCAGCATCAGCCCGAGGAAGATCAGCCCATCATGGCCACTGCCGACCAGCAGCAGGCACGGCACCGCCAGCGCGAACAGCGCAATGCAGGCCCCGATGATCATCGGCCGGCGGCCGAGGCGGTCACTGAACAGGCCACCGACGATATTGAGCGGCATCATCACCAGCATCACCAGGATGATCAGCAGCAGGCCCTTGCTTTCGGCATAGCCCATGGTGACGCTGAGGTAGCTGGGCATATAGGTCAGCAGCATGTAATCGGTGACATTGAACACCAGCACCAGTCCCACGCACTTGAGCAGCTGCGGCCAGTGAACACGCAACAGTTCACCTAGCCCGGGGCGTTCGTGGTCACGCTTGTCAGCCTCTTCGGCATAGGCCTTGAACGCGGGGGTTTCCTCCAGCTTCATGCGCATGTACAAGCCGAGCAGACCCAGCGGACCGGCCACCAGGAACGGCACACGCCAGCCCCAGTCGAGCATCTGCTCACTGCTCAACGCCATGTGCAGAGCGGTAACCGTGGCCGCACCGGCGATGTAGCCGCCGAGCGTGCCGAACTCCAGCCAGCTGCCCATCAGGCCGCGATTGCGATCAGTGGAGTACTCGGCAATGAAGGTGGCCGCACCGCCGTACTCACCGCCAGTGGAGAAGCCCTGCACCAGACGCGCCAGCAATAACAGCGCGGGAGCCCACAGGCCAATGCGCTCGTACGACGGAATCAGGCCGATGCTGAAGGTGCCCAGCGCCATCAGAATCATGGTGAAGGCCAGTACTTTCTGCCGGCCATAGCGATCGCCAAGCGGACCGAACACCATGCCGCCAAGCGGACGCACCAGGAAGGCGACGGTGAACGTGGCGAAGGTGGCGATCAGCTGCGCGGTGGGATTGCTGGAGGGGAAGAACACGTGGCCCAGGGTGACCGCGAGATAGCCGTACACACCGAAATCGAACCACTCCATGGCATTGCCCAATGCTGCGGCACCGACTGCGCGCTTCAGCATTGGGCGATCCACCACGGTGACCTCGTCCACTTTCAGTTGTCGGCGGCGTTTGAACCAGCCGAAATGGGCATGTGCCGCATGCAGGTCCTGCATCTGTGTCTCCTCGGAGCGTGGCCACCACGCGTCCGAGGTTCCGCGCACGGCACGGAAAAGCACCACCTCATGAAGTGCGGCGAAATGCGCAGGAGGGGTTCAACAGACGTTCCCGGACGGCCACGTGGACTCAGCGGCGCTGCAGGAAGGGTGACCGTGACGGGCAACGGCCCGGGTCAATGGTCAAGCGACACATGATACAACAGATGCAACACTGAGACCTTCACGGATCACAGTGTTGCATCAGACATCCGCGTTCATGCCACGGAAGATTTTGTCATCACGGCATCAAATGCAGCGAAATCATCGGCAGAATGCGGACGCACCACACGTGCCTGCTCTTCGCCGTCACACAGAAGAATCAGCGTAGGCCACAACTTCACTGCAAACGAGCGCCCAAGCGGCCGCCCTTTGCCATCTTCGACTTTGTGGTGGGTCACAGCATGCTGCTCGACCCAGGATTTCACTGAAGGTTGTGCGCCCTGACAGTGGCCGCACCAGTCAGTGCCGAATTCAATGACATGCCAACCGCTCAGTGCATCGACCGCACTGCGCAGCGGCTCAGGTTCACCGTGTTCGAAGCGGCTGACGTAAGTCATGAATCACGCTGCCAGTGCGCGCTGGATGTCTTCCAGCGGTGCGTTGGTGTAATCCTTGGCCAGATCGAACAGCAGCCGCGATTCAACCTCTTTGTGCAGCTGCGGACGAATGCGCCCCAAGGTCTGTGGGTCCGCCACCAGAATCAGATGCGAGTAGCGGTTGTTGAGCGCTTCGGAGTTCAACTGCTCCGCCAGCTGCTTGGCAAAGGTGGCTTCATTGAGCTGCGAAATGCTCATGTCTTTCGGCACAGACCCCGACGGCCCCTGCCCGGAAACCCCTTGCTCGCTCACATCCTGCACCTGCAGTTGATCATCCTGGCGCAATTGCAGCGTACGGCCGTCACCGACATTGGTGAATACACGAGCCGAACCGCCGTCAGCCACAACGATGAGGGTACCTTCGGGAATCTTCTGCATGGGGGTCTCCTGTTTCGTGAGCGTGTCGGATGTTGCGCCTGCAGGTTAGGTGAGGCGATGTAAGCGC
>JAEXNZ010000517.1 GCA_023439425.1 Pseudomonadota bacterium | reverse complement strand
TGACGTCCTTGCGCGGTTCCTTGCCGAAGAACTCGGTCACCGCCTGCTGCACCTTCGGCATGCGGGTCTGGCCACCGACCAGGATCACTTCGCTGATGTCGCTCGAACGCAGGCCGGCATCGTTCAGCGCGATGCGGCACGGCTCGATCGACTTCTTGATCAGGTCTTCCACCAGCGCTTCCAGCTTGGCGCGGGTCAGCTTGATATTCAGGTGCTTCGGACCGGACGCGTCAGCAGTGACGTACGGCAGGTTCACTTCGGTCTGCTGGCTGGTGGACAGCTCGATCTTGGCGCGCTCGGCGGCGTCCTTCAGGCGCTGCAGAGCCAGCGGATCCTTGCGCAGGTCGATGCCCTGGTCCTTGTTGAACTCGTCCACCAGGTATTCGATGACGCGGTTGTCGAAGTCTTCGCCACCCAGGAAGGTGTCGCCGTTGGTGGCCAGCACTTCGAACTGCTTTTCACCGTCGACGTTGGCGATTTCAATGATCGACACGTCGAAGGTGCCGCCGCCCAGATCGTAGACCACGATCTTGCGGTCCTTGCCGTCGCCCTTGTCCAGGCCATAGGCCAGGGCCGCGGCGGTCGGCTCGTTGATGATGCGCTTCACTTCCAGACCGGCAATGCGGCCGGCGTCCTTGGTGGCCTGGCGCTGGCTGTCGTTGAAGTAGGCCGGCACGGTGATCACGGCCTCGGTGACGGTCTCACCCAGGAACGCTTCGGCGGTCTTCTTCATCTTCTCCAGCACGCGGGCGGAGATTTCCTGCGGAGCCATCTTCTTGGCATCGCTGGTGGCGACCCAGGCGTCGCCGTTGTCGTGGGCCAGGATCGAATACGGCACGTGCGCGATGTCCTTCTGGACTTCAGCGTCGGTGAACTTGCGGCCGATCAGGCGCTTGACGGCGTAGAAGGTGTTCTTCGGGTTGGTGACCGCCTGGCGCTTGGCCGAGGCACCCACCAGCACTTCGCCGTCCTTGGTGTAGGCGACGATGGAAGGCGTGGTGCGGTCGCCCTCCGCATTTTCGATGACGCGGGCCTTGCCGCCGTCCATGATCGCCACACACGAGTTGGTGGTGCCGAGGTCGATACCAATGATCTTGCCCATGGGGAGACTCCTGAAAGTTCTTATGTGCTGTCCGGCGGCTGCCGGGTTATGAATGGGATGTGGGGGATGGGTTTGTCACATTCAACCCATTCCGCGAACGCTGTGTTCAACCAGGGTTGCCGTAGAGCCGGGCTTGCCCGGCTGCACGGTTGATCAATCCCGTGCGACAACCACCAGCGCAGGACGCAGCAGGCGGTCGTTCAGCAGGTACCCCTTCTGGAACACCTGGACCACGCTGCCCGGGGCCGCGCCGGGGGCGTCGACCTGGCTGATGGCCTGATGGTGTTCCGGGTTGAAGGGCTGGCCGGTCGGGTCCAGCAGGGTCAGGCCGTTGTCGGCGGCGACCTTCAGCAACTGCTTGTAGGTCAGCTCCAGGCCTTCGCGCAGCGGGCTGGCCTCGGTGCCGGCGGCATTCAGGCCGGCGTCCAGGCTGTCGAACACCGGCAGCAGTTCGCCCAGCAGTTTTTCATTGGCGAAGCGGCGCGCCTGTTCGACGTCGCGGGCCACGCGCTTGCGCTGGTTGTCCAGGTCGGCGCGTTCGCGCAGCGACTCCGAACGCAGCAGGGCGACCTCGTTCTGCAGGGCCTCCAGCTGCTGCTGCAGCGAAGAACCTTCGGCAGCGGCGTCGGCCGGGGACGGGGTGGCGGTATCGGGCTGATCTTGATTCATGTTCGGGTCCTTGGCGGTCACTCCCCGCCTCCACACCCCCTATGTGGGCGCGGCGGACCGATTCAAGAGCAGATGACGCTTTTAGGTGCGGTCACGGGACAATCCACCGCTAGAGGGTGCGTCCAGCGCCGCCCCCAGCACCTGGGCGGTGGCCTCCACCAGCGGAATCATGCGGTCGTAGGCCATCCGTTTCGGGCCGATCACCCCGAGCACGCCCAGCACCTGGCCGCCGGCCGAGTACGGCGCGGTCACCAGCGACACGCTTTCCAGCGGCACCACCCCGGTTTCCTCGCCAATGAAGATGCGCACCCCCGGGGCCTGGCTGGTGCGTTCCAGCAGCTGCAGGATCTCGCGCTTGCTGGCGAATACGTCAAACAGCTCGCGCAGCCGTTCCAGGTCGGACAGGTCCTGCACCCCCATCAGCCGGGTCTGCCCGGCCAGCACGATGTCATCGGCCGGCGGGGCCAGGGCCTGCTCGGCCAGCTCCACGCTGTGGGCCAGCAGCTGCTCCATTTCCGAACGGGCCTGGCGCAGCTCCAGCAGCAGGCCGGCGCGGATCTCGGCCAGGGTGCGCCCGGCGCAATGCGCATTGAGATAGTTGGCGACCCGCTCCAGCTCTGCCGGCTCCCAGGCGCGGCGGGGCTCGATCACCCGGTTCTGCACCTCGTTGTCGGCGAATACCAGGATGGCCAGCACCCGGCGCGCGTCCAGCGCCACGAAATCCATATGCCGGAACGCGAACTGTTCGCGCCGGGGGGCACCCACGACACCCACGAAATGACTCATCGCCGACAGCAGTTCCGAGGCACTGCCCAGCAGCGCCTGGGTGCCGGTACCGCTGGACAGCTCGCTGCGCAGGCGCTGCAGTTCGCCCTCGCCCGGCGGCTGCATCTTGACCAGGCTGTCGACGAACACCCGGTAGCCGGTGGCGGTGGGTACCCGCCCGGCCGAGGCATGCGGCGAGCTGAGCAGGCCCAGATCCTCCAGGTCGCCGAGGATGTTGCGGATGGTGGCCGGGCTGACGTCCAGGCCCGCCAGTCGCGCCAGCGTCTGCGACCCCACCGGTTCGCCATCCTGGATATGGCGCGCGATCAGGGTCCGCAGCAGGTGGCGGGCGCGCGGTGCCAGCGGTGGCGAAGGTGCGTGCATGGAATCAGCCTGTGAGACGCCCGCCTTGATAATGGCTGGCGTGGACGTTGGCAAGTCATTGGAGTGGCCCCGCGCCCATGCTAGCGTTGCGCGGCTCAAGAACCCAATACCATGCTCAGACATCTTTCGATCAAGGATTTCGCCGTCGTCCGCGCCACCGAACTGGAGTTCGGGCCGGGCATGACCGTGGTCTCCGGTGAAACCGGCGCCGGCAAGTCGCTGATGGTGGACGCCCTCGGCTTCCTGTCCGGCCTGCGCGCCGACAGCGGCGTGGTCCGCCACGGGGCCGCCCGTGCCGAACTGTCGGCGGAGTTCGCGCCCGACGCCGACGCACCCGCGCGCGCCTGGCTGCGCGACAACGAACTGGACGATGACGACCAGTGCCAGCTGCGGCGGGTGATCCGTGCCGACGGCGGCTCGCGGTCGTGGATCAACGGCCGCCCGGTCACCCTGACCCAGCTCGGCGAACTGGCCGGCATGCTGGTCGAGATCCACGGCCAGCACGACCAGCAGGCCCTGCTGGCGCGGCCTTCGCAGCTGGCGCTGCTGGACGCCTATGCCCGCAACGAGGCCGAGCGCACCCAGGTACGCCAGGCCGCCGCGCGCTGGCAGGCGCTGGTGGATGAGGCCGAGGCGCTGTCGCGCCAGGGCGACGTCAGCGACCGCATCGGCTTTCTGGAGCACCAGCTGGGCGAGCTGCAGCGCGAGGACCTGGAGCCGGCTTCGATCGCCGGGCTGACCAGCAGCCACCGCCGCCAGGCCCATGCCGGGGCCCTGCTCACCGCCTGCGATGTGGCCGCCGCACGCCTGAATGGTGATGACGACAGCGCCGTGCTGCAGCAGCTGCAGCAGACCCGGCACGAGCTCTCGCGCGTGGCCGAACACGACCCGCGCCTGGGCGAGGTGGACGCCCTGCTGGACGGCGCGGCCATCCAGCTGCACGAAGCCCTGGCCCTGCTCGACCGGGTGCACGGCGACCTGGATGCCGACCCGGAGCAGTTCGAGGACATCGAACGCCGCCTCGGCCGCCTGCACGATCTGGCACGCAAGCACCGGGTGCCGATGGAGCAGCTGGGCGAACATCGCGACGCACTGGAAACCGAAGTGGAGCAACTGCGCGGAGCCGACGCCCGCCTGCAGACGCTGGCCGGCGAGATCGACCGCGCTGCCGGGCAGTGGCAGGCCGTGGCCGCCACCCTCAGTGCCAGCCGGCGTACCGCCGCCGCCGAGCTGTCCGCCACCACCACCGCGCTGATCGGCGAGCTGGGCATGGGCGGCGGTCAGTTCCTGATCGAGATCGAACCGCAGGCCGTGGCCAAGCCGGACCCGAATGGGGCCGAGCGGGTTGAGTTCCTGGTGGCCGCCAACGCCGGCCAGCCGCCGCGCGCCCTGCGCAAGGTGGCCTCCGGGGGCGAGCTGTCACGCATCTCGCTGGCCATTGAAGTGGCCGCGCTGGACCTGGACGCGGTGCCGACCATGGTCTTTGACGAGGTGGATTCGGGGATTGGCGGTGCCGTGGCCGACATCGTCGGGCAGAAGCTGCGCGCCCTGGGCGAAAAGCGCCAGGTGCTGTGCGTGACCCACCTGCCGCAGGTGGCCTCCAAGGGCCACGCGCATTACCGGGTGAGCAAGGCTCCCGTGGACGGGATGACCCAGAGCGCGGTGGAGAAGCTGGATAGCAAGGCGCGCGAAGAAGAGCTCGCCCGGATGCTGGGCGGCGTGGAGGTCAGCAAGGAGGCGCGGGCGGCCGCGCGGAAGTTGTTGCAGGTGTGAATCGGGAATGGCGCGGATGGCCCGGTAATCCCGCCATGCATGGCGGGACCGGTAGTGCCGGCCGCTGGCCGGCAACCAGGCGATGCC